>NZ_JBHXJE010000003.1:0-257946 GCF_042723275.1 Streptomyces sp. NPDC058373
TGGCCTCAAGCGCCGGCCGGGCTGGTAGGTGGCCTCAAGCGCCGGCCGGGCTGGAAGGTGGCCTCAAGCGCCGGCCGGGCTAGGAGGGTGGGCTGGGGAGGTGGTCTCAAGTGGGGGCCGGGTTGGTTTTGGCTGGGTCGGTGATCGGGGTGGGGCCGGGGCGGGCTTGCGTTGTGGGGGTGGGTGAACCGCTACGGTGAGCGCAGCAGGCACTGGTAGGAGCGCAGCCGGTTGGGGAAAGGCAGGCACCGACGTGGGCAGGGTCGTGCTCGTGACGGGGGTCGCGCGTCCGCTCAGCGGGCGGTTCGTGCGGCGGGTTCAGCGTGAGGAGGGTGTCGACAAGGTCGTGGCCGTCGATTCGGTGGCGCCCGCGCACCAGCTCGGGGACGCCGAGTTCGTCCAGGCCGACATCGGCAGGCCCGCCATCGGCCGCCTGCTGGCCGAGTACCGCGTCGACACCGTGGTCCACCTCGACGTCTCCGGTACGCCGCTCGGCGGCGGAGGCCGGTCCTCCGTCAAGGAAGCCAATGTCATCGGCACCCTTCAGCTGCTCGGGGCCTGCCAGAAGGCGCCGGCCGTACGCCGCCTCGTCGTGAAGTCCTCCACCAACGTCTACGGCTCCGCCTCGCGCGACCCGGCCGTCTTCACCGAGACCACGCCGGCCAAGGCGCTGCCCAGCGGCGGCTTCGCCAAGGACGCCGTGGAGGTCGAGGGGTACGTACGCGGCTTCGCGCGGCGGCGGCCCGACGTCGCCGTCTGCGTGCTGCGGTTCGCCAACATCCTCGGGCCCGGCGCGGACACCCCGCTCGCCGAGTACTTCTCGCTGCCGGTGCTGCCGACCGTTCTCGGCTACGACCCGCGCCTCCAGTTCGTCCACGAGGAGGACTGCCTGGAGGTACTCCGCATCGCCGCGGGCGAGCCCGCCCGCGGAACGCTCAACAGCGGCACCTTCAACATCGCCGGGGACGGCGTGGTCCTGCTCTCCCAGTGCGCCCGGCGGCTCGGCAGCCCCACCGTCCCGGTGCTGCTGCCCGCCGTCACCTGGGTCGGGGCGGCGCTGCGCACCGTCGGTGTGACCGACTTCTCCCGCGAGCAGATCCGGCTGCTCACCCATGGCCGGGTCGTCTCCACCGTCCAGATGCGGGAGACGCTCGGCTTCCACCCGGCCTGGACCACCGCGCAGACCTTCGCCGACTTCGCCCGCGCCCGGGGCAGCGGGCTCCTGCCGCCGGAGCTGGTGGCCCGCGCCGTGGAACGGGTCGCCGCGCGCCCGGCGGCGGGCGGCGGCTCGCCCGCACCGTGAGCCGGGCCGCCCGCCCGGGACCGTACGAGACATCGAGCGCCGACTAAGGAGCGCAGCACCATGGCGGACGCCAAGGTCATCCCCTTCGACGACGACCGGCCGCGCCGTCGCCGCCCCCGCAACCCGGCCGCCGTACGCCCCCTGCCGGAGCAGCCGCATCCCGAGCCGCCCGAGGCACCGGAGGCCCCGCCCGCCGCGGACGAGGGCGGCTGGGACCGGCGGATCGCGGGTGGCCTCGCCTTCCTGCGGCGGCGGCTCACCGGGGAGTACGAGGTCGACGAGTTCGGGTACGACGAGGAACTCACCGACCAGGTCCTGATGTCGCTGCTGCGCCCGGTGTACGAGAAGTACTTCCGGGTCGAGGTCAAGGGAATCGAGAACATCCCCTCCGACGGCGGCGCCCTCATCGTCTCCAACCACTCCGGGACGCTGCCCCTGGACGGGCTGATGCTCCAGGTCGCCGTGCACGACCGGCACCCCGCCGAACGCCACCTGCGGCTGCTCGCCGCGGACCTGGTCTTCCGGCTCCCCGTCGTCAACGAGGTGGCCCGCAAGGCCGGGCACACCCTCGCCTGCGCCGAGGACGCCGAACGGCTGCTGGGTGCGGGCGAGATCGTCGGGGTGATGCCGGAGGGGTTCAAGGGGATCGGCAAGCCGTTCAGCGAGCGGTACAAGCTCCAGCGGTTCGGGCGGGGCGGCTTCGTCTCGACGGCGCTGCGGGCGGGCGTGCCGATCGTGCCGTGCTCCATCGTCGGCGCCGAGGAGATCTACCCGATGGTCGGCAACGCCCGCACCCTGGCGCGGGTGCTGGGGCTGCCCTACTTCCCGGTGACGCCGACCTTCCCGTGGCTCGGGCCGCTCGGCGCGCTGCCGCTGCCGACCAAGTGGACCATCCAGTTCGGCGAGCCCATCCCGACCGAGGGGTATCCGCCGGAGGCGGCGGAGGACCCGATGCTGATGTTCAACCTCACCGACCAGGTGCGCGAACAGATCCAGCACACGCTGTACAAGCTGCTGGTGCAGCGGCGGTCGGTGTTCTTCTGACCCCTGGGCGGCCCGCGGTCAGAAGTGGTCCGGGCACCACGGCTCGGCGGCCGTGCGGAAGAGGGCGTCCGCGACGCGGGTCGCGCCGGGGGTCACCTCGGTGACCAGGCCCGCCGCGAGAAGCCGGGTCGCCTGCTCGCCGCGCTCCACCGCCGCGCCCAGCCCGTGGGCCATCATCGCCCGCAGCAGGCCCCGCCGCCGATGGGAGGGGGCGACCGCGAGCGAGCTGACCCCCAGCACCGGCAGCAGCGCCCCGCCCGGCACGCTCAGGTCGAGCGCGAGGCCGCGGAACGTCCCCACGCACTCCTCCCGCTCGTACGCGCCGAGCCACCGCCCCGGCTCGAAGACGCGGCGGCGCCGCTCCAGGGAGGCGGGCCGGTAGGCGACGAAGTTGCCCTTGCTGTACGCGCGGCCCCAGGCGTCGAGGTCCTCCTCGGTGATTTCCCGGATCGTCAAGGGCGGGGCGGGGGGCGGGAGTTCGGGGGCCTCGCCGGTGATCGTCGCGTCGGTCATCGGAGGAGCTTAAGGGGCGGCGGCCGGCTCTCAGGACTCCAGGAGCAGGCGGCCCCGTACGCCGTCCGCTTCGAGGGCGCGGTGCGTCGAGGGGGTGTCGGCCGCCGGGGGCGCGGCGGCCGAGGCGTGTCGACAGCGGAGCGACTGGCCCGCGACGCTGCCCAGCGCGGGCGGCGGGGCGGGCGCAGGCCGAAGGGCCCCGCCGCGCACGGTGGGGCCCTTCGGGTGTGCGGGAGTCCGGTCGGTCAGTCCCGGTCACCCGCGTCGATGCCCAGGCCGGGCAGGAGGCCCGGGAGCAGGGGCGGGAGGGTGACGTCCGGCTCGGCGCCGGGCTCGCGCTGATCCTGGGAGGGGGCCGGGGAGTCCTGGCCGGTCCTGGGCGGGTCGAGCAGGCCGCCGGTCGAGCCGCCGAGGAGGCCCTCGCCCGACTCCTCGCCGGTGGACGGCTTCGGGCTGCCCTTCTCGCCGGTGCCGCCCTGGCCGCCGCCCTCGCGCGCGGCCGAGCCGGACGGGTCGGGCTCGCCGGGGGAGGCGGGCCCGGAGCCGCTGGGCGGGGCCGAGCCGGTACCGGGGGCGTCGCCCGGGCGGTCGTCCTGGGTGGGGGCGCCGGGCAGCAGCGAACGCAGCGGCTCGACCTCCTCCTCTATGGCGTCGAAGACCTCGCTCACCTGGTCGCTCACGTCGAACAGGGTGGGCGGGAGCTTGTCGCGCAGCGACGTCCAGGTGGCCCGGTGCGAGCGGGAGAAGGCGGAGAGCTGCTGCATGGGCTGGAGCGAACCGCCTTCCTGGTAGGCGGCGCTGAGCAGCCGGTGGCCCTGGGCGGCGTCGTGCTGCACGCCTCCGAGGGCCCGGCGGATCTCGGCCACCGACTCGTGGTCCAGGGCGCCCGAGCGGCCGCGCTCCATCAGCCTGCGGGCCTCGCTCAGCCGGGTCGAGGCGTGGTCGAGGTAGATCCCGCCGCGGTCGGCCGCGTCACCGGCCATGCCGAGCTTGATGTCCTCCATGCCGCGCTTCAGCCCGTAGAGCGAGTCACCGGGGAGGGCGTCGGAGCTGGCCGCGGCCACGCCGCCGAAGGCTCCCGCCGCGACGCCCACCGTGAGGCCGCCCGCGGCGAGGCCCTTGGTGAGGCGGGAGCGGGGTCGGAGTCCGCGCAGGGGACTCGCCCGGTGCGCGCCCCGGCCGGGGCGCTGCTCGGGCACCGAAGGGTCCGGTGCGGAGCCGGCCATGGCCTCCATCGCGGCGACCAGCTGGGCGCGCTGGACGGTTCTTACCTCGGGATCCAGCTGTGGTCTGGGCACTTCGCCGAGTTCGGCGGTGAGGGAGAGCATCCTGCTCTCCTCGGCGCGCTCCGTGGGAGCCGCGCCGGGCTGCTCCCCGGACGCCGCCGGTGGCCGGTCCTCGGCCGCCTGGCCCGGGGGCGTCTGCTCCTCCAGGGCCTGGGCGAAGGCGTTCGCCCGCCGGTGTGCCGATACATTCGCGATCACGGGCGGCACCTCCTCTCGTCATGACGGTCGACTTCCCGCGCGATCCGGGAGTTCCGCACCACGGCGGCGGCCACCCGATCGAGTGAGGGCGGGGCTGCTGAAGCGCATCCGGGGGAAGTCTGCAATCCCCCCAACGACTGGCGCGGCCCCTGGGTTACGGAACTGCCGCGATCGGTCCGCGGAACCCAGCGAACAGCCACGCACCACCAGTTGACGGGCACGGTGCGTGGCGGTCGGCGGGACGGCGGACCTGGCGGCTTCGGGGAGGGGCGGGGACGGTGCGGCGGACCGAGGGGAGGCGGTCGGCCGGGGCGGTCGGGACAGGTGGGACGGGCGGAACGGTCAGCGGGCGTCGTCCGGGAGCAGGCGGGCCAGGGTGCGGACCGCCCGGTACTGGAGGGTTTTGATCGCCCCCTCGTTCTTCCCCATGACCCGCGCGGTCTCGGCGACCGAGAGGCCCTGGAGGAATCGGAGCGTGACGCATTCCTGCTGCTGGGGGTTGAGACGTCGGACGGCGTCGAGGAGGGCGGCGTTGGAGAGGGACTCCAGGACCGAGTCCTCGGGACTGCGTTCGACCTCGTTGGCGTCGAGCATCTCGCCGGTGGTCACTTCCAGCCGGAAGCGGCTCGACTTGAAGTGGTCGGCGACCAGGTTGCGGGCGATGGTGACCAGCCAGGCGCCGAAGTCGCGGCCCTGCCAGGTGAAGGTCCCGATCCTGCGCAGGGCGCGCAGGAAGGTCTCGCTGGTCAGGTCCTCGGCGGTGGCCTTCCCTCCCACTCGGTAGTAGATGTAGCGGTAGACGGTGTCGCTGTACTGGTCGTACAGCTTGCCGAAGGCTTCGGCCTCCCCGTCCTGGGCGCGTTCGACCAGCTCCATCATGCGGGCGCTGTCGCTGTCGGCCGCGGGACGGCGGGCCGTGGTGGTGGCCCCGCCGGCGCGGCGGGCGGAGCCGGTGCGGCCCCGTCTGCCGACGGCGGCGCCGCTTTCGGCGAGGGCGTAGGCGGAACCGGCGGACCCGGGCGAGGGGAGCGCGGGGACGGCAAGGGCGGGGACGGCGTAAACGGTGGGGACGAAGCTGCGCAGGCGGTCGACGACCGTCGCGCGCAGCGTAGCCAGGCCCGAGGCGTCAACCCCGACGTGTGGGTACACGGGACTCCCAGAGGCAGAGCTTCCATCACGTACGGTGCGCCCACGTTCACTCGAAGTGGCGGTATGAGGCACCGGAATTGCGTCTGAGGAGAATAACGCTTCGTACAGGCGGCGCTACACCGAGTTGCTCAAATCACCGATTGCGACGGTTCGGTGACCCATATCCGTCTGTTCGGTTGGCACAGAGTGATCGTTGACTGATCGGAACAGTCCGAATTCCGGCCGTGTGGGGGACGGGTTGTGGTCGTCCCGGGTGAACGTGCGTGCCGTGGGGCGCGGCGGGGTAAGAACGCCGTTTTGTCAGGTAGTCGGCCCGGCCGGGGCGCGGGGTGGCGCGAAAGGCGCGCCCGAGGGGCGCGTACGCCGAAGAGCCGCCCCCGGGAGTCCGGAAGGGCGGCTCGGTGTGCGCGGGTCGGTCAGGAGCGGCGGCGGTGGATCGCGACGGCGGCGGCGGTCCCGCCGGCCAGCGCGCCGACCCCCGCGGCGGCCGGGATGCCGATCTTGGCGGCCTTGCGCCCGGTCCGGTAGTCGCGCAGCCGCCAGTCGTGCTCGCGGGCGTGCTTGCGGAGCTTGGCGTCCGGGTTGATCGCGTACGGGTACCCGACCAGCGAGAGCATCGGGATGTCGTTGTGCGAGTCGCTGTACGCGGCGCAGCGGTCGAGGTCCAGCTCCTCGGCGGCGGCCAGCGCGCGCACCGCCTCCGCCTTGGCCGGGCCGTGCAGCGGCTCGCCGACCAGGCGGCCGGTGTAGACCCCGCCGACCGATTCGGCGACGGTGCCGAGCGCCCCGGTCAGGCCGAGCCGGCGGGCGATGATGGTGGCGGTCTCCACCGGCGCCGCCGTCACCAGCCAGACCCGCTGGCCCGCGTCGAGATGGGCCTGGGCGAGGGCGCGGGTGCCGGACCAGATGCGACCGGCCAGGTACTCGTCGTAGATCTCCTCGCCGATCGACATGAGTTCGGCGACGCGGTGGCCCTTGACGATGGAGAGGGCGGACTCGCGGGCGTCCTGCATGTGGGCCGGGTCCTCGGTGCCGGCGATCCGGAAGTACGCCTGCTGCCAGGCGAACCGGGTGAGTTCGCGGCGCTCGAAGAACTTCCGCTTGTAGAGGCCGCGGCCGAAGTGGAAGAGGGCGGCGCCCTGCATCACGGTGTTGTCCAGGTCGAAGAAGGCGGCGGCGCGCTCGTCCCCGGCGACCGGGAACTCGGGCTCGGCCGGCTTCTCCTCGGCGGGGGCGGTGACCTCGGTCGCCCCGGCCTCCAGTTCCTCCTCCGGCGCCTGCGACGTCTTGCGGGCGGCCTCGGCGCTCGCCTCGCCCGCCAGCACGCTGCGCGCGGTGGCGGGGCGTCTGCGGGGGGTCAGCCATTCCCAGGAGAGGCGCATCCTCAGCGGGTTCCGGCCGGACGGGCCGTCGGGCGTGGGGAGGGGCATGTCGAGAGCATAGTCAGTCCCGGGGGCGCGCCCGGACCGTGGAGGGCGCGGAGCCGTGAACTCTTCGGGGCGGGGGTGTGACGGCCCGGCGGGGGTGTGCGGCGGCCGGCGCTCCGCCGCGGCCGGTACGCGGCCCCCGGCGCGCGGGGCGCGTACCGGGCCGGGCCACAATGGCCGGTATGAGTCCGGTGTTCCGTCGTGCGAAGAAGGCTCCCGCCGAGCGGGTCGTCACCCTGGTGGGCAAGCCCGGGTGCCATCTCTGCGATGACGCCCGCGAGGTGGTCGCGGCGGTCTGCGCCGAGGTGGGGGCGAGGTGGGAGGAGAAGGACATCCTCCAGGACGAGGCGCTCCACCAGGCGTACTGGGAGCAGATCCCGGTGGTGCTCGTCGACGGGGAGCAGCACGACTTCTGGCGGGTCAGCCCCGAGCGGCTGCGGCGGGCGCTGAGCTGAGGGCGCGGTCCCCGGCTCCGCTGCCCGGCGCCCGTTCGGGCGCGCCAGGTCCGGTCGGGGGCCGTCCGGGCCGGTCGGCCGCCGAGGCGGGGTGATCCGGCCCGGGGCGGTGGTCCCGGTACGGGCGGAGTGAGCGGCCCGAAACTCCGTAGGCGCAGGTCCGGAGCGGTTTCCCGGGGACGTGCGGGGCGGGGCGGGCGGTTCCCGGACCGGCTGGTAAGTACGCGTGACCCCGGTCACTTTGGGTGGACAAATGGGACACCATCTTTGTGCACGCGTTCACAAAGGCATAGCCTGCTCGGGACGGGGCGGTCTGCGCAGGCGCAGCCGCCCACAGCCTCGCTCTACCCGCAGGAGCACCGTGGCAACTGGCCGAACTCACCGACCGGCGACCCGCAGCCGAGGAATTCCCGAGGCCACGGTCGCCAGGCTTCCGCTCTACCTGCGAGCCCTCACCGCGCTGTCGGAGCGCTCCGTCCCCACGGTCTCCTCCGAGGAGCTGGCGACGGCGGCGGGCGTCAACTCGGCGAAGCTGCGCAAGGACTTCTCGTACCTCGGCTCCTACGGGACGCGCGGGGTCGGCTACGACGTCGAGTACCTCGTCTACCAGATCTCCCGTGAGCTCGGCCTGACCCAGGACTGGCCCGTCGTCATCGTCGGCGTCGGCAACCTCGGCGCGGCCCTCGCCAACTACGGCGGCTTCGCCTCGCGCGGCTTCCGCGTCGCGGCCCTGCTCGACGCGGACCCGGCGCTGACCGGCCGCACCGTCGCGGGCATGCCCGTCTCGCACACCGACGACCTGGAGCGGATCGTCACCGAGAACGGCGTCTCCATCGGCGTCATCACCATCCCCGCCGGGGGCGCCCAGCAGGTCTGCGACCGGCTTGTGGCCGCCGGGGTGACCTCCATCCTGAACTTCGCGCCGACCGTCCTCGCCGTGCCCGAGGGCGTCGACGTGCGCAAGGTCGACCTCTCCATCGAGCTCCAGATCCTCGCCTTCCACGAGCAGCGCAAGGCCGGCGAGGACGCCACCGCGACCGCCGCGGCGGCCGCCGCCGACCTGCCCGTGCCGCCGCGCACCACGCCCCGCAAGGGACCGGACGGGGATGTCCCCGCCGTGATGCCGGCATGAGTCTCCTGGTCGTAGGGCTGAGTCACCGCAGCGCACCGGTGAGCATCCTGGAACGCGCCGCGCTGAGTGCCGACGCGCAGGCCAAGCTCCTCCAGGACGCGCTCGCGGTCGAGCCCGTCGCCGAGGCGTCCGTCCTCGCCACCTGCAACCGCATCGAGCTGTACGCCGACGTCGACAAGTTCCACGCCGGGGTCGCCGAGGTCTCCACCCTCCTCGCCCAGCACAGCGGGGTGGGCCTGGACGAACTCACGCCGTACCTCTACGTGCACTACGAGGACCGCGCCGTCCACCACCTCTTCTCGGTGGCCTGCGGGCTGGACTCGATGGTCGTCGGCGAGGGGCAGATCCTCGGGCAGATCAAGGACTCCCTCGCCACCGCGCAGCGGCTGCACACCGCCGGACGCCTGCTGAACGACCTTTTCCAGCAGTCCCTGCGGGTCGGCAAGCGGGCTCACAGCGAGACCGGCATCGACCGGGCCGGGCAGTCCCTGGTCACCTTCGGCCTGGAGCAGCTGGCCGGGGACGAGCAGGTCGCCGACTGGGCCGCCAAGAAGCGCGCCCTGATCATCGGCGCCGGGTCGATGTCGTCGCTGGCCGCCGCCACCCTGGCCCGCGCCGGGGTGCAGGAGGTCGTGGTCGCCAACCGCACCCTGGAGCGCGCCGAGCGGCTCGCCGAGATCCTGGCCCAGCCCGGCGGGGCCGGCACGGCCGAGGGCTTCGCCGCCCGCGCCGTGCCGATGGCCTCGGTCAGCGGCGAGCTGGCCCGCGCCGACATCGCCGTCTCCTGCACCGGCGCCACCGGCCTCGTCCTCACCGCCGAGGCGGTCGCCGCCGCGGTCGCCGGACACACCGAGGGCGACCCGCTGACCCTGCTCGACCTGGCCATGCCGCGCGACGTGGACGCCGCCGTGCACCGGATCTCCGGGGCGCGCCTGGTCGACATCGAGTCCCTCGCCGAGGCGTCCGCCGACGCCCCGATGGCTGCCGACGTGGACGCGGTCCGCACCCTCGTCTCCGAGGAGGTCGCCGCCTTCGGCGCGGCCCAGCGCGCCGCCCACATCACGCCGACTGTGGTCGCCCTGCGCACCATGGCCGCCGACGTGGTGGCCGGCGAGATGGGGCGGCTCCGCGGCCGCCTCCCCGACCTCGGCGAACGCGAGCAGGCGGAGATCACCCAGACCGTCCGCCGCGTCGTCGACAAGCTCCTGCACGCTCCGACCGTGCGGGTCAAGCAGTTGGCCGGAGAGCCCGGGGGTGCCGGATACGCCGACGCCCTGCGGACCCTCTTCGACCTGGACCCGCAGACGGTCGCGGCCGTCAGCCGGGCCGACCACGGGACGCGCGGCGACAGTGCCGCGCCCGCCCGCACCAACACGGACGACCTGAATCGAGACCGGTCATGACCGAGAAGGCATTGCGACTCGGGACCAGGCGCAGCAAGCTCGCCATGGCCCAGTCCGGACAGGTGGCCGACGCCGTCCACCAGCTCACGGGGCGGCCCGTCGAGCTGGTGGAGATCACGACGTACGGCGACACCTCCCGCGAGCACCTGGCGCAGATCGGCGGCACCGGCGTCTTCGTCGCCGCGCTGCGCGAGGCGTTGGTGCGCGGGGAGGTGGACTTCGCGGTGCACTCGCTCAAGGACCTGCCGACGGCCCAGCCCGAGGAGCTGGCGCTGGCCGCCGTGCCGGTCCGCGAGGACCCGCGCGACGTGCTGATCGCCCGCGACGGGCTCCGCTTCGAGGAGCTGCCCGAGGGCGCGCGTATCGGCACCGGTTCGCCCCGGCGCATGGCGCAGCTCAACGCGTACGCCCGCGGCCACCGGATGGCCGTCGAGACCGTGCCGATCCGGGGGAACATCGACACCCGTATCGGTTTCGTGCACAGCGGTGAACTGGACGCGGTGGTTCTCGCCGCGGCCGGGCTGCACCGTGTCGGCAGGAGCGACGAGGTGACCGAGTACCTCTCGGTCGACACGGTTCTGCCCGCCCCCGGTCAGGGGGCCCTGGCGATCGAGTGCGCCGTCGGCCACGAGGTCGACGGGCTGCCGCTCGCCGCCGCGCTCGCGGAGCTCGACGACCCGGTCACCCGGGCCGCCGTCACCGCCGAGCGGTCCCTGCTCGCCGCCCTGGAGGCCGGTTGCAGCGCACCTGTGGGTGGGCTGGCCGACCTTCTGGCCGACGGGCAGATTGTCAAGGAAATGCGCCTGCGGGGCGTCGTCGGCTCGCCCGACGGCTCCGCGCTGGTGCAGCTGTCCACCACCGGTCCCGTGCCCACGACGCATGACGAGGCGGCCGCGCTCGGCGCCGAACTCGCTGCCGAGATGCTGGCCAAGGGTGCGGCCGGTCTGATGGGGGAGCGAGCACTTTGAGCCCCACCACCGCTGTAAATTCAATGTTCTCCGACCATGGGCACGTCACCTTCCTCGGTGCCGGTCCCGGCGACCCGGGGCTTCTCACTCTGCGTGCCGTCGAGGCGCTGGCCGCGGCCGACGTCCTGGTCGCGGAGGAGCAGGTGCTCGACGTCGTCAGGGCGCATGCCAGGGCGGGCGCGGACATGCCGCAACTGTCCGCTGACGAGGCGTCAACCCCCGCGGAGGCCCGCCGATTCGGCGACGCCGCCAATCTTGTCATGGGGGCCGCACGCGGCGGCAAGCGGGTCGTACGGGCCGTCCAGGGCGACCCGGGGCTCGACTCGGAGGCCGTCCGCGAGATGCTCGCCTGCGCCGCCGAGGGCGTCACCTTCGAGGTGATCCCCGGCATCGCGGAGGCGGTAGGCGTCCCCGCGTACGCCGGCATCCCGCTGCGCGACGAGACCGGCGCCGACGTGCGCTTCGTCGACGCACGCACCGCCACCGACCGCTGCTGGACCGAGCTGGGCGCGAGCGACGGCACCGTCGTCGTCTCCACCAGCCTCGATCAGGCCGCGGCCACCGCGGGCGAACTGGTGGCGGCCGGGCGCAAGCCCGACACCCCGATGACGCTCACCGTCGCCGGGACCACCACGCGCCAGCGGACCTGGGAGGCGACGCTCGGCACCGTCGCGCAGGTCCTCAAGCAGGCCAAGGTGCTGCCCTCCCCGGAGGGCGGCCGTCCGGTCATAGCCGTGGTCGGTGAGCACTGCGCCCCGGCCCGCCGCGACCAGCTCTCCTGGTTCGAGTCGAAGCCCCTCTTCGGCTGGAAGGTCCTGGTGCCGCGCACCAAGGAGCAGGCGGCCTCGCTCTCCGACCAGCTGCGCTCCTACGGCGCGGTGCCGCACGAGGTGCCGACCATCGCCGTCGAGCCGCCGCGCACCCCGCAGCAGATGGAGCGGGCGGTCAAGGGCCTGGTCACCGGGCGCTACGAGTGGATCGCGTTCACCAGCGTCAACGCGGTGAAGGCGGTCCGGGAGAAGTTCGAGGAGTACGGGCTCGACGCGCGGGCCTTCGCGGGCATCAAGGTCGCCGCTGTCGGCGAGCAGACCGCGGCCGCGCTGATCGCCTTCGGCGTCAAGCCCGACCTCGTCCCCTCGGGCGAGCAGTCGGCGGCCGGGCTCCTGGAGGACTGGCCGCCGTACGACCCGGTCTTCGACCCGATCGACCGGGTGTTCCTGCCGCGCGCCGACATCGCCACCGAGACGCTGGTGGCCGGGCTGATCGAGCTGGGCTGGGAGGTGGACGACGTCACCGCCTACCGGACGGTGCGCGCCTCGCCGCCGCCGGCCGACACGCGGGAGGCGATCAAGGGCGGCGGCTTCGACGCGGTCCTCTTCACCTCCTCCTCGACCGTCCGCAACCTGGTCGGCATCGCGGGCAAGCCGCACAACGTCACGGTCATCGCCTGTATCGGCCCGGCCACCGCCAAGACGGCGGAGGAGCACGGACTGAGAGTCGACGTGATGGCGCCCGAGCCGTCGGTCCACAAGCTGGCCGAGGCGCTCGCCGCCTTCGGCGCGGAGCGCCGGATGGCCGCGCTGGAGGCCGGGGAGAGCGTCGCGAGGCCCAGCGAGCGGCGGCCGGGAGCCCGGCGCCGCAGGGCCGCCTCCTCCTCGTGAGGCGGGGCCGCTGAACCAGGACGCACCGGAGCGGGCCTACCCTTTGGGGTGGGCCCGCTCCCGCGTTCGACGCCCGGCGCGCGCCCGCCCGGCCCCGCCCGCGCGCGTCGCCGGTCCCGTTCTCGGTTGGTCGCAGGATTCGTCGGAGTAGGTGTTGTGGTCGTGAGTGCGTACGGAACGTTCCCCGGGAGCCGCCCCCGCAGGCTGCGGAGCAGTGCGGTGATGCGCCGGATGGTTGCCGAGACCCGGCTCCACCCGGCTGACCTGGTGCTGCCCGCCTTCGTCCGGGAGGGCATCACCGAGCCGGTCGAGATCGGCTCCATGCCCGGCGTGTACCAGCACACCCGCGACACCCTCCGCAAGGCGGCCGCCGAGGCCGTTGCCGCCGGGGTCTCCGGGATCATGCTCTTCGGCGTGCCCGAGGAGGCCAAGAAGGACGCCCTCGGCTCGGCCGGCACCGACCCCGACGGCATCCTCCAGCAGGCGCTGCGCGACGTCCGCTCGGAGGTCGGCGACGACCTGCTCGTCATGGCCGACCTCTGCCTGGACGAGTTCACCGACCACGGTCACTGCGGCGTCCTCACCGCCGACGGCCGCGTCGACAACGACGCCACCCTGGAGCGGTACGCCGAGATGGCCCAGGTCCAGGCTGACGCGGGCGCCCACATCGTCGGCCCCAGCGGCATGATGGACGGCCAGGTCGGCGTCATCCGCGACGCCCTCGACCAGACGGGCCACGAGGACGTCGCCGTCCTCGCCTACACCGCCAAGTACTCCTCGGCCTTCTACGGCCCCTTCCGCGAGGCCGTCGGCTCCTCACTGAAGGGCGACCGCAAGACCTACCAGCAGGACGCCGCCAACGTCCGCGAGTCCCTCCGCGAACTCGCCCTCGACCTGGCCGAGGGCGCCGACATGGTCATGGTCAAGCCGGCCGGCCCCTACCTCGACATCCTCGCCAAGGTCGCCGAAGCCTCCGACGTCCCCGTCGCCGCGTACCAGATCAGCGGCGAGTACGCGATGATCGAGGCCGCCGCCCAGCGCGGATGGATCGACCGGGAGGCGGCCGTCCTGGAGTCCCTGACGGGGATCAAGCGGGCTGGAGCGCAGATCATTCTGACGTACTGGGCCACTGAGGTGGCGCGGAAGCTGGGCTGACCTCCGGCGGCTGACGCCGGGGCGGGGCGGGCGGCGGACGACGCGCGGCACCCCGCCGCCTCCTCGGAGGCGGCCGAGTCGCGCGGGCCGAGCCCGTCCGCCTCCGCGACGAAGGGCCCGTCCTCGTCGCCGTCCGCCGCCGACAGCCCCAGCGCCTCCGGGACCTCGGACCGCGCCCCCACGGGCACCGCCCCCACCCGGCGTCCCCTTCCACGCCGCCGTCCGCGCCCATGCCTGGGAGAACGAGTGCAGTCAGCGGTACCTGGTCGACCGGGAGCCCGCCGAGGTGCTCCCGCCGCCCGTCGAGCAGGACGCGCCGACGTGGGTGGCGAGCATGGGCGCGGTCCCCGCCGACGAACAGGTGGTGGAGGTGACGCTCCAGGGCAAGGGGAACGAGACGGTCGTCCTCCAGGCGCTCCACGTCCGGGTGGTGCGGACCGGGCCGCCGCTGCCGTGGACCGACTACGGGACCGGCGTCGGCTGCGGCGGCGGGGTCTCGCTGCGTGCCTTCGCCGTCGATCTGGACCAGGGCCGTCCCGCCGCCCGCGCGGCCGACGGGCAGCGCCCGTTCCCGTACAAGATCAGTGAGAGGGATCCCGAGGTGTTCCGGGTGACCGCGCACACCGGGGCGCGGGACGTGAGCTGGTACCTGGAGGTGGAGTGGTCCAGCGGGGAGCGGAAGGGGATGCTCCGGGTGGACGACCAGGGGCGGCCGTTCCACACCAGCGCGTCGTCCGGGCGCCCGGCGTGGGACTACCCGCCGGGCTCCACGGAGTGGATCGAGCACCAGGAGGGGTGAGGGCACCGGTGTTCGCGCGCGCCGGGGCACGCCCCCTCCCGGCGTGGGCGCCCCGGGCTCCTAGAGTGCGGGGAGGCCGCCCCGTGCGGGCGGAGTACGCAGATCGAGGAGTACCGCCATGTCGTTGAGCCCCGCCGCCCCCGCCCCCACGCCCGCGCTCGCCGGGCGGGCCGTAGGCGGTGGGGGGTCGCCGGTGGGGGACATCCTCGCGGTGACGGCCCGGCCCGAGGTGATCAACTTCGCGGGCGGGCTCCCGGCGCCGGAGCTCTTCGACGCCGAGGGGATCGCCGAGGCGTTCCGGGCGGTGCTGGCGGAGAAGGCGTCGCGGGCGCTCCAGTACGCGACGACCGAGGGCGAGCCGCTGCTGCGCGGGGCGCTCGCCGAGCGGATGTCGGCGCGCGGGCTCGCCACGGACCCGGACGACGTGCTGGTCACCACCGGGTCGCAGCAGGGCCTGTCGCTGGTGGCCCAGGCGCTGATCGAGCCGGGCGACACCGTGCTGGTGGAGAGCCCCTGCTACCTGGCCGCGCTCCAGGTCTTCGGCTTCGCCGGGGCCCGGATCGTGCCGGTGGCCTGCGACGACGACGGGATCGACACCGCCGCCCTGGAGGAGCTGGTCGTCCGCGAGCGCCCCAAGTTCCTCTACACCGTGCCGACCTTCCAGAACCCGACCGGCCGCACCATGACCGCCGAGCGGCGCCACGCGGTGGCCCGGATCGCGGCCCGGCGCGGCCTGTGGGTCGTGGAGGACGACCCGTACGGCGAGCTGCGGTTCGCCGGGGAGCGGCTGCCGTGGATCGCCTCGCTGCCCGAGGCGGCCGACCGGACGGTGCTGCTGGGCAGCTTCTCCAAGGTGATGGCGCCGGGGCTGCGGCTGGGCTGGCTCCGCGCACCCCGGCCGCTGCGCGCGGCCTGCGCCCTGGTCAAGGAGGGCACCGACCTGCACACCCCGACCGTCAACCAGCTCGCCGCCGCCCGCTACCTCGCCGACAACGACCTCGACGCCCACGTGGCCCGCGTCGCCGAGGTCTACGGCACCCGCCGCGACGCCCTGCTGGCCGGCCTCCCGGACGCCCTGCCCGAGGGCTCCGCGTGGACGACGCCCGAGGGCGGCATGTTCGTCTGGGCGCGGCTCCCCGAGGGGTACGACACGGCCGCGCTGCTGCGGACGGTGGTCGGCTTCGACGTGGCGTACGTGCCGGGCGCGCCCTTCTTCCCCGACCGCCCCGACCACGGCACGCTGCGCCTCTGCTTCGTGACGCAGACCCCGGACGAGATCGCGGAGGGGCTCAGGCGGCTGGAGAAGGGGTTCGCGGCGGGGGCGGCGGCCATCGGCTGAGCAGGCTCGCGCTCCCGCGTGACGTTGACGGGAGAGAGACGAGGGGCCGACCGGTGGTGAACCGGCCGGCCCCTCGTACGTGGTGGCCTCAGCGCCGCACAGCCGCGGCGCGCCCCCGCGTCAGAGCTGCTCGGGGGTGCGGATGCCGAGCAGCGCCATGCCCTGGTGGAGGGTGCGGCCGGTGAGGTCGCACAGGAAGAGGCGGTTCTCCACGACGGCCGGCGGGTTGTCGGCGGAGAGCACGTGGCACTGGTCGTAGAAGGTCGTGTACAGCGACGCCGTCTGGTAGAGGTACGCGGCCAGCTTGTGCGGGGCGTACTCGGCGGCGGCGTCCGAGGCGATCTCGCCGAACTGGTCCAGGTGCAGCCCGAGCGCCCGCTCGGCGGGGGCCAGCTCCAGCTCCGGGTGGGCCACCGGACGCGCCTCGCCCGCCCGGCGCAGGATGGACTGGATGCGGGCGTAGGCGTACTGGAGGTAGACGGAGGTGTCGCCGTTGAGCGAGACCATCTGGTCGAGGTCGAACTTGTAGTCGCGGGCGGCCGACGTCGACAGGTCGGCGTACTTGACCGCGCCGATGCCGACCTCGGCGCCGCGCTCGGCGATCTGCTCCTCGGTGAGCTGGCCCTTGACGTCCTTCTCGCGGACCACGGCGGTGGCCCGCTCCACGGCCTCGTCGAGCAGGTCGACCAGCCGGACCGTCTCGCCCTCACGGGTCTTGAAGGGCTTGCCGTCCTTGCCGAGGACCGTGCCGAAGGCGAGCTGCACCGCCTTCACGTCCTCGCCCAGCCACCCGGCCCGCCGGGCCGTCTCGAAGACCATCTTGAAGTGCAGCGACTGCCGGGCGTCCACCACGTAGAGCAGGGTGTCGGCCTTGAGGTGGAAGACGCGGTCGCGGATGGCGGAGAGGTCGGTGGCCGCGTAGCCGAAGCCGCCGTCGGACTTCTGGACGATGAGGGGGACCTGGTTGCCGTCGGGGCCCAGGATGTCGTCGAAGAAGACGCAGAGGGCGCCCTCGGAGCGGACCGCGACGCCGGACTCCTCCAGCAGGCGGCAGGTCTCCGCGAGCATGGCGTTGTACCCGGACTCGCCGACCACGTCCGCGTCGTGGATCTCCATGTCGAGCTTGTTGAAGACGGAGTAGAAGTAGACCTTCGACTCGTCCACGAACCGCTGCCACATGGCCAGCGTCTCGGGGTCGCCCGCCTGGAGGTCGACCACCCGGCGCCGGGCGCGGGTCTTGAACTCCTCGTCGGAGTCGAAGAGGGCGCGGGAGGCCTTGTAGAGCCGGTTGAGGCTCGACATGGCCTGCTCACCGGCCTCCTCGCTGGCCTGCCCGGCCTCGACGGCGGCACTCTCGGCGGTGGCGGCCAGCTCGCCCGGATGCTCGATCAGGTACTGGATGAGCATGCCGAACTGGGTGCCCCAGTCGCCGATGTGGTGGCGGCGGACCACCTGCTCGCCGGTGAACTCCAGCATCCGCACCACCGCGTCGCCGATGACCGCCGACCGCAGGTGGCCGACATGCATCTCCTTGGCGACGTTCGGCTGGGCGTAGTCGATCACCGTGGTGCCGGGCGCCTCGGCCTCGGGCACGCCGAGGCGGGCCGGGTCGGCGGCGCGGGCGGCGAGGTTCCGGGTGATGGCGGCGTCGGAGAGGGTGAGGTTGAGGAAGCCGGGCCCGGAGACCTCGATGTCCTGGATCACCTCGTCGGACCCGATGGCCTCCACGACCTTCGCGGCCAGCTCGCGCGGGTTGCCCTTGAGCTTCTTGGCGAGGGCCAGGATGCCGTTGGCCTGGTAGTCGGCCCGGTCGCTACGTCGCAGCAGCGGGTCGGCGGCGCCGGCCTCCGGCAGGGCAGCCGCGAGGGCGTCCGCGAGACGCTGGTGGACGGAGGCGGTGAGCGAGGTGACCGAGGCCATGGGGTGGGGTGCCGTTCTCCTTGGGGTGCTAGGGGGCTCCTGGGGAATCCCGTGCGGTGTCTGGGGTGTCCGGTGCGTGCTCTCGGCGTGCCGGACACCCCAGGTGCCGTGCGGGATTCCCCAGGCACCCCCTGAGGTCCCGGCAAGTATCCCACCCGGCGCGAGTGCCGTGAAAAGCGGTTTTCGTGGTAGCGGGCCGAGCTGGGACAATGGGTGGCGGGCCGCGACCGAAGTCCCGGGCGGCCGCCGAAGGTGAATGAGAAAGAAGGACGTGCCGATCGTGGCTCAGAGCACAGAGACCGCCGACTGGGTCTCCCGTTACGCGGACGAGGTCATCGCCGAGGCGGAGCGACGAGCCGGTGCCAAAAAGGCCGACGGCACGGCGGACGAGGGCTCCCCGGCGGACGGCCTGACCGTCGTCGTCGCCTCCGGACTCTCCCCTTCCGGCCCCATCCACCTGGGCAACCTCCGCGAGGTCATGACCCCGCACCTGGTCGCCGACGAGGTCCGCCGCCGCGGCCACACCGTGCGCCACCTCATCTCCTGGGACGACTACGACCGGTACCGCAAGGTCCCCGCCGGTGTCGCGGGCATCGACGAGAGCTGGGCCGAGCACATCGGCAAGCCGCTCACCGCCGTCCCCGCCCCGGCCGGCTCGGCCCACCCGAACTGGGCCGAGCACTTCAAGGCCGCCATGACCGAGGCGCTGGCCGCGCTCGGCGTGGAGTACGACGGGATCAGCCAGACCGCGCAGTACACCTCGGGCGCCTACCGCGAGCAGATCCTGCACGCCATGCGCCACCGCGGCGACATCGACGCGATCCTCGCCCAGTACCGCACCAAGAAGGCCCCCGGCAAGAAGTCGCAGAAGCCGGTGGACGAGGCCGAGCTGGAGGCCGCCGAGGGCTCCGGCGCCGCCGCCGAGGACGACGGCTCGTCGGCCGCGGGCGGCTACTACCCGTACAAGCCGTACTGCACGGTCTGCAACAAGGACCTCACCACCGTCACCTCCTACGACGACGAGACGACGGAGCTGGCCTACACCTGCGCCTGCGGCCACGGCGAAACGGTCAAGCTGAGCACCTTCGACCACGGCAAGCTGGTCTGGAAGGTCGACTGGCCGATGCGCTGGGCCTACGAGGGCGTGATCTTCGAGCCGTCCGGCGTCGACCACTCCTCGCCCGGCTCGTCCTTCCAGGTCGGCGGCCAGATCGTGGAGATCTTCGACGGCGTCCAGCCGATCGGCCCGATGTACGCCTTCGTCGGCATCTCCGGCATGGCGAAGATGTCCTCCTCCAAGGGCGGCGTGCCCACCCCGGCCGACGCCCTGAAGATCATGGAGCCCCAGCTCCTGCGCTGGCTCTACGCCCGCCGCCGCCCCAACCAGTCCTTCAAGATCGCCTTCGACCAGGAGATCCAGCGGCTCTACGACGAGTGGGACAAGCTGGAGGCCAAGGTCGCCGAGGGCACCGCGCTGCCCGCCGACGCCGCTGCCCACAGCCGGGCCGCCGCCACCGCCGCCGGTGAACTGCCGCGCACTCCGCGCCCGCTGCCGTACCGCACGCTCGCCTCGGTCGCCGACATCACCGCCGGCGCCGAGGACCAGACCCTGCGCATCCTCAGCGAGCTGGACCCCGCCCGGCCGATCACCTCGCTCGACGAGGTCCGCCCCCGGCTCGACCGCGCCGAGGCGTGGATCAACACCTACGTCGACGCCGAGGCCCGCACCGTCGTCCGCGCCGAGCCCGACACCGAGGCGCTGGCCGCCCTCGGCGACGAGGCGCGCGAGTCGCTGCGTCTCCTCATCGACGGCCTCGACAGCCACTGGTCCCTCGACGGACTGACCACCCTGGTCTACGGCGTGCCGAAGATCCAGGCCGGTTTCCCCGCCGACGCCAAGCCGACCCCCGAGCTGAAGACGGCCCAGCGAGGCTTCTTCGCCCTCCTCTACCAGCTCCTCGTCGGCCGCGACACCGGCCCGCGCCTGCCCACCCTGCTGCTCGCCGTCGGCGAGGACCGGGTGCGCCGCCTGCTCGGCGCCTGAGCCGCCCGCCGTACGCACGAAGGCCGCCTGCCCCGCTCAGGGGAGGCGGCCTTCGCCGTGTGCGGGGGGTGCGCCGGGTGGTCAGGCGCTGGTGAAGTCGGGCTCGGGCGCGGTCTGGGCCTGCTCCTGCTCGTAGCGGCGGCGGCACTCGCGCAGGTACGGCCAGAGGTCCCCCTCGGGCAGCGGGCCGCCCGCCTCGTTGCTGACCTGGTGGTGGTCCTGGAGGTAGAGGCCGAACTTGCGGGCGTTCGGGTAGGTGCCGTTGATCTCCACGTAGCGACGGAAGGCGCCGTAGAAGGCCTCCTCGTCGATGGCACCGCCACCCGGGACCTCGGGCACCTCGGGGGTCTCCTCGGGACTGGCCTCGGCCGGCCCGTCCGCCTGCCGGGGCTCCTCCCCGTCGCCCTCCTCCGCCGGGCGCTGGGCGCCCTCGCGCTGGGCCGGGATCGCCGGGGCGCCGCCGAGCGGGCGGGTGCGGCCCGGGCCCGCCGGGACCTGCACGCCCTCCTCACGGGCGGCCTGCTGCCCGGCGTCGGCGGCCTCCGCCTCCTGCGCGGCGAACCGCTGGTAGGCGGCGTACTGCTGGTACTGGGCGTACCGCTGGTACTCCGCGTACGCCTGCGCGTCCGCGTCGCCGTCCTGCGCGGGCGGGCCCTGGCGCGGATCGAAGTGCGGGTCGTACGTGCCCGCGTACTGGACCGGGCCCTGCTGCCCGGCGAACCACGGGCTGCCCTGCGGCGGGGTGGGACGTTCCTGCGGGGCCTCGGCGGCGGGCTGGTCGGCGGCGCCCTCGGCGGGAGCGGGGGCGGGGGCGGGGGCCGGGTCGGTGGCGGGGCCGGCCGCGCGCTCCAGCTCCTGGCGGGTGGAGGCGGGGGCGGGCGGCAGCAGGGCCGGTTCGATCCCGGCGGCGGCCAGCCCGGCCGGGGCGGTCTCGGCGAGCGGGACGCCGTACCGGGCCAGCCGCAGCGGCATCAGCGACTCCACCGGCGCCTTGCGGCGCCAGGCGCGGCCGAAGCGGGAACGCAGCCGGGCCTGGTAGACGAGCCGCTCCTGCTCCAGCTTGATCACCTGCTCGTAGGAGCGCAGCTCCCACAGCTTCATCCGGCGCCACAGCAGGAAGGTCGGCAGCGGCGAGAGCAGCCAGCGGGTGATCCGCACGCCCTCCATGTGCTTGTCGGCGGTGATGTCCGCGATCCGGCCGATGGCGTGCCGGGCCGCCTCCACCGCGACGACGAAGAGCACCGGGATCACCGCGTGCATGCCGACACCGAGCGGGTCGGGCCAGGCGGCGGCGCCGTTGAAGGCGATGGTGGCCGCGGTGAGCAGCCAGGCCGTCTGCCGCAGCATCGGGAACGGGATGCGCATCCAGGTCAGCAGCAGATCCAGCGCCAGCAGCACGCAGATGCCCGCGTCGATGCCGATCGGGAAGAAGTACGAGAAGGTGCCGAAACCCTTCTGCAGGGCGAGTTCACGCACCGCCGTGTACGAGCCGGCGAAGCCGATGGCCGCGATGACCACCGCACCGGCCACGACCACCCCGATGAGTATGCGGTGAGTCCGTGTCAGCTCTGTCGCCGCCACTGGCGCTCCCTCTCCGTCGTCCCGCGGGTCCGTCGTCCCTGCGATTTCCGTCCTGCCCTGCGCCCAACAGAGTGGCACATGTGTGCGGATGGGTGTGCCGGGGTAGGGCGGGAGGCCGGTGCCGGTGGGGCTACGGGCTCCGCAGAACGGGGTGAGAGGGGGCGATCGTGGCGGCGATGCCGACGGCTGCCCACAGGGGCGGACGTCGGCACGCAGCAGCCACGCGACGGACGGGCTACGGGACGGCTACTGGTGCGGAACTTCCTCCACCACGGTCTCCCCGAAGCGCCACGAGCCCCGATCGCCGCTCGCCTCCGCACGCAGCCCCATCTCCCAGGCGATCCGGGCGGCGCGCTGGCGTGTGAGGTCGGGGTAGGACTCGGGAGCCACCTTGATGTAGCCGCGGCGGTCGGCGGGGTACGTGCGCAGGGCCTCGCGCAGCCTCTCCTCCTGCTCCGCCGGGGTGGAGCGGTCGCCGGTGGCGGCCTTGTACGCCCTTCTGGTGGCCCCCGGCCTCTTCCGCGCGTCCCGGCGCCCGGCGGCAGAGATCGGACGGGGTTGTGAGCGGAGGCCCCTGAACCTCGCGGCCGTCGCGCCGCTCCAACGCGTAGTGGTAGTCCCGGGCCTTGCGCCCCTGCGCCGGATCGCGCCACACCTTCACGACCGTGGCGGTGACCTTCTCGCCCCGCCCCTGCAGCGTGAGGTCCTCGCGCGCCACGTCGGCGACGAACACGCACATCAGAGAGGTGAACACGACGAACAGCGCCGCGTACGTACTGGACTCCGGGGGCTCCCAGCTTTCGGATCAGCAAGGTGAGAAGTACCCCATGCGCGATCCACAGCGGCACCAGCAGGCCCGGCCCGTAGTCGTCCGTCAGGAGGACCATGCCGGTAATCGCGGCGAGCGCGTAGCAGCCGATGCCGACTGCCGGGAACGGGATGTGTGACGCGCCTGCTCCGTGCCTCGCGTTCTTCCTCTGCCCCTGCCGCGCCGCTCATGTCGTTTCTCCGTTCGCCTGTGCCCGGAACGGACCTGCTTGACGGTTGCGCTTCCACGGTCAGCGGTTGATGGACTGGATCTCTTGGACGTTGATGTCCTGCGTGGTCTCGAAGGTGCCGTCGGGCAGGTCGCCCCCGTTGCCACCGCTGCCCTGCCAGGAGATCGCCCAGGTCACCGAAGCCTCCAGAGGGTAGGGCTTGCCGGACGTGGCTCGGAGGTAGGTGATTCCGCAGGGTGGTGGCTCCTGGGCCCTGCCCTTGCTGTACGGGGCGCCGATGGAGCCGTCGTCGTTGATGGCGCACTCGCCGGAGGCGGGGTGGGTCTCGGCGTCCGCCGTGCCTGGGTTCAGATGCAGGCTGACCGGCTTGGCGGTGGTCTCTGCCCATAGTCCGGTACCGGGCAGCTCGGCCCGTACCTTGACGTCCTTGAAGTCTCCCTTGTCCAGCCACGCCCAAGTGGGCAGGTTCACCGTGGACTTCGCGGCGGGTCTCAACTCCACCTCGGTGTCCGGAACCTTGATCTTGTCGTAGGCGTAGGCCGCCAGGACGTCAGGTGTGGGCGCGTGTGCGTCGTCGGGGACCGACCCTGCGGCTTGCCAGAAGAGATTGCGTTCGCATTCGTACGCGTCGAGGGCGCTGCGGTTGGCGGGGTTGATGACTCCTCGCCAGAAGTAGCCGTTCTCGCCGAGGTTGAAGTCCTCGTACCCGGCCTCACCGCGGGACTGCGGCTCGCCCTTTTCGTAGTGCTCCACCATGAGTTCCTCGCCCCAGGAGAGCGAGGGCGTCACCCGCACCAGGTCCCCGCCCTGCTTGAGCCGGTCCACCCCTGCCTTCAGTTGCTGGGGCGTCGCCACGGGTTCGTACCAGCAGGCGGGAGGCTTCCACTGCGGGTCCACCGGAGCGAGCCCCTGGGCGGACTTGCCCGTCGACGGGCCGTTCTTCTGAGTGATCTTGATGTTGGAGGTGCCCGCTTCAGCGGTGAGCATGTCTCCGGACGCTCCACCGGAAGGGCCTTCGGGTGGCTTGCTGGGTGCCTTGTCGCCGCCGCCTCCCCAGGCCTGGGCGCCCGACGCGGGGGTCAGGAGCGCGGCGACCGCCAGCGGAACGAGAAGCACTCCCGCGCGCAATGCCCTCACTGCCCGCACGCGCCCCGCTCCGTCTCTCCCGACCGCGTCTTCCAGACGCCCTTGCCGTCCCTCTCCAGCGTGGTGCGGTACTGGAGCATCGGGCTCATGTCATCGGGGGTGCCGGTGACCTTGCCCGTCTTGCGGTTCTTGGTGGCTCCCTTGCTCTCGTCCATGCAGTAGAAGAGCACGCCCAGCCCTGAGCTGTTGATCCGGACCTGGGGGTCGAAGACTCGGGCCTCGCCGGTCAGGCTTTCGTCGGCCTCGACGTAGCCCTTGATCCACTCGCGGCTCGATTCCAGGGCCGCCCCCGAGTTGTAGAACGCCACCGCCTCGGCGTCCGGGTCGGCGTCGATGATGGCCGCGTGCTCCGCGCGCAGAGCCTCCCTGCCGTCGTCCAGGATGGCCTGCAGCTTCGGGTCGCTGTTGGTCCACCCCTCGAAGTTCATCTGGAAGCTCTTCGGAAGCTTGACCTCCGGACGGCCGGAAGCCGTGGCCGACTCTGACGCGGAGGCGGTGGGCGTGGCCGAGCCCTGGCCCGCCCCATTGATCTTGTCCGAGGGTGAGTCGCTGTCCCCTTCCGATCCGCAGGCGGTCAGCAGGAGAGCTGTGACCGCCGCGAAGGCAGCGGTCACAGGCAACGAGCGGCGGTTCACTGGGCGACTCCCGGTGGGGCGAGGGTGCGTTCGAGCGAACCCAAGTTATCCGGCGGATGCCTGAAGCCACCAGGCAGGACTGGGACGCATGGCCGGAGATCACGACACGGTACGGCCGGAGCCCGGCCACCAGTGGGTGACCGGGCTCCGTGAAGCGGGGTGGGGTGTGGCGATCGGGCCGTCAGGCCTTGCCAGGATCGGCGCCCTGGCCGCTGCCCTCGGAGTCCTTGTCGCTCTCCTTGTCGGCGGACTTGCCGGAGTCCTTCTTGGAGTCCCCGGCCGCCGAGCCCTTGGTGTTGGCCTTGGTGACCGCCGCGACGGCCTCCTTGCCGGCCTTGGTGGCGTCGCCGATCAGGGTCTTGGTCTTGGGGGAGCTCTGGCCGGCGAGGCCCGCGCCGTTGTAGTCGACGGTGACCACGACGTTCTCGACGCGGGTGACCAGCGACTGCTGCTTGAAGGTGCCTTCCTTCTTCTTCAGCTCGTACGAGACGACCGTCGCGGCGTCGCCCGTCCCGGCGACCGGCTCGGCGGCGACCTTCTTGGCGTCCTCGGTGGCCTTGGCGTCGGCGATCTGCTTCGCGTAGTACGTCTCGGCGCGCTTCTGGCCGGAGCCGAGCGCCTCGTCCGAGTCGAACCGCATCAGGGAGACGTGCAGCCAGCGGAACTGGGAGCCGTCGACACCCTTGGTGTCCAGGCTGTTCCACGAGCAGGTGGCGCGCGAGGCGGTGTCGTCGGACTTGCCGGTCTTGCCCTTGAGGCTCTTCGCCTCGGGGACCAGGTCCTTCAGCGTCTTCTCGGAGAGCGTGTCGCACGCTTCCGGAAGTGTGCCGTACGCGGCCTTCTCCACTGCCGGGGCGGAAGCCGAGGCCGACGAGGCCGACTTGTCCTTCTGCGCGCCGTCGGCGCCGGAGGAGTCGTCCGAGGAGCAGCCGGAGGCGACGAGGATCACCGGGACGGCGGCGCAGGCGAGTATGCGGGAGAGTCGCTGTGCTGGTCGGTGCATGGTTCCTTCGCTCAAGTCGTGCGGTCGGGCCGAACCGGACGGATCGGGTGGTCCGAGGGGTCACCGTACGCCGAAGGGGCGGTGCGACCCACCCGTCCCGGAGGCGCGCGCGGGGGCGCGGGGGGTCACACGTCGCTCAGCCGCTCGGCCAGCTTGGCCGCCAACTCACGCGCCTTTTCCTGCATGGACGCGCTGTCGGGGACCTCGGCGACCTGCCTCGGCTGTGCCTCGTACTCCACGGTGACGATGACGTTGGACGTGCGGAACACCACAGTGACGGTGCGCTGGCCGGAGCCGGAGGAGGAGGTCGCCAGGTGGTCGTCGATGAAGGCGTCGTCGGCCAGCTCGTCCAGCAGCCGCGGCTCCAGCCCCTCGGCGGGGACGGCCGGGTCGGCCTCCTCCTCGGTGGGCGACTCCCCCTTGCCGTCCGTGCCGCCCTTCCCGGGCTTGCCCGGGGCCTCGGGGGAGGCGCCCTTCCCCGCCTCGCCGTCGGCCGGGGCGGTGGCGCGGGACTCGTCGCGGTCGGCCTTCGGCTGATCGGAGGAGCGGGCACCGGCGGGCTCGTCGCGGGGGTCGGAGGGAAGCGGCAGGTCCGCCTCCTTCATGCGGTCCCCGTAGACCGCCTGGGCACGGGCGTCGTCGCTGACCGAGGCCGAGTACGAGACGACCCGCTCGAAGTCGATCCGCAGCAGGTGCCCGGCGTTCGCCGAGTCCACCTTCCAGCGGCAGCCGGTGCGCCGGTCCGAGTCGTAGGTGGCCGAGGCGGTCCCCTCGTACGCCTTCTGCCGCTGCTCCTCGTCGAGCGCGGCGAGCCCCGGGAGCATCGCGTCGAGCGTGCCGGGCTCCACCGAGCTGCACGGCTGCGGCAGGGTCTGGTATTTGCCGGGCTCGGCCTGGGCGGTGGTCGCCTCGCTCCCGGCGGGCTTGGCGTCGGGGGAGTCCTCGGCGGCCGGGTCGCCGGTGCAGCCCGCCGCGCCGAGGGCCGCCAGCAGCACCAGTGCGCCGGTCACCCGCGCCCTGCGGGGATACGCCTTACGCGCCACGGTCGGGGCTCCTCTCGTACGGCTTCGTAGCCCGCCGCCCGGACCGGCCCGGAACGGTGGCCGGACCCGGCGACGCGCCGGAAATCCAGTTGCCGCGCTGAGGCGGCCGATGGACACAATGTGTATCGCACGCGCCGCCGGGGACGCCGGTCGACCGCCCTCTATGCGGGGGTTGGTCCCGTTATTTGGCCGGGTATTCGCGCGTGGACATCCAGCGGCCCACGCCTCCTCGGGAGGGGTACGGCCGACGTACCGGGGGAACGAGACGAACATGGCTTACCAGGAGATTCCGGGCGCGCGCGTGCCCATCCGCATGTGGGCCGACCCGGCGGGGGTCGAGGAGGCGGCGATGCGCCAGCTCCACAACGTCGCCACTCTGCCGTGGATCAAGGGCCTCGCCGTCATGCCCGACGTGCACTACGGCAAGGGCGCCACCGTCGGCTCGGTGATCGCCATGCGTGACGCGGTCTGCCCGGCGGCCGTCGGCGTCGACATCGGCTGCGGCATGTCGGCGGTCCGCACCTCGCTGACCGCCAACGACCTGCCCGGGGACCTCTCCCGCCTCCGCTCCAGGATCGAGGAGGCCATCCCGGTCGGCCGCGGGATGCACGAGCGACCGGTCGACCCGACGCGGACCCACGGCTTCGGCACCAACCGCTGGGACGCCTTCTGGGACCGCTTCGACACCGTCGCCGACTCCGTCCACTTCCGGCGGGAGCGGGCCGCACACCAGATGGGCACGCTCGGTTCCGGCAACCACTTCGTGGAGGTCTGCACCGACACCGAGGGCGCGGTCTGGCTGATGCTGCACTCCGGGTCGCGCAACATCGGCAAGGAGCTGGCCGACCACCACATCGGCGTCGCCCGCGACCTGCCGCACAACCAGGGCCTGGTCGACCGCGACCTCGCCGTCTTCGTCGCCGGGACCCCGCAGATGGCCGCGTACCGCAACGACCTCTTCTGGGCGCAGGAGTACGCCAAGTACAACCGCACGCTCATGATGGACCTGCTCAAGCAGGTCGTCTCCCGCGAGTTCAAGAAGGCGCGGGTCGCCTTCGAGCCGGAGATCTCCTGCCACCACAACTACGTGAGCGAGGAGCGGTACGACGGGATGGACCTGCTCGTCACGCGGAAGGGGGCGATCCGGGCGGGGAGCGGGGAGTACGGGATCATCCCCGGGTCCATGGGGACCGGGTCGTACATCGTCAAGGGGCTCGGGAACGACGCCTCCTTCAACTCCGCCTCCCACGGGGCGGGGCGGCGGATGAGCCGGAACGCGGCGAAGCGGAGGTTCTCGGTGCGGGATCTCGCGGAGCAGACGCAGGGGGTGGAGTGCCGGAAGGACTCCGGGGTGGTGGATGAGATTCCGGGGGCGTACAAGCCGATCGAGCAGGTCATTGATCAGCAGCGGGATCTGGTTGCTGTGGTGGCTCAGCTCAAGCAGGTGGTGTGTGTCAAGGGGTGACGCCTGCGGCTGGGCTTGTGGGGTGGCCTCAAGCGCCGGCCGGGCTGTTCTTTTGGCTTGGGTCCGGTTGACCGTGCCGGTCAAAGACTGGCCTCAAGCGCCGGCCGGGCTGGGTTTGCTCGGGTCTCATCGGCCGTGCCGGTCAAAGATGGCCTCAAGCGCCGGCCGGGCTGATTTCTAGCCAGCTGCATACCCGCCGCAGCGCGCGGGTGACGTGGTTCAGCGTGCGTGGGTGACCGCGTAGATCATCACGAAGGCGACGATGTGGATGCCGAAGAAGAAGTAGCCGAGCGACCACCAGACGTACTTCTCGCTCCGGGTCTCCTCCGCCAGCCGACGGCGCTCCTGGGCGGTGGCGACGGGGCGCGCGGGCGGCCCGGCCTCGGGGGCGTGCTCGGTCGCGGCGTCGTCCGGGGCTTCGGGGCCGTTCGGCTCGGCGGAGGAGGCGGTCATGGGGTGGTCACTGCTCCCGGTGGACCTTGGTGTTGGAGGCCTGCGCGCGGGGGCGGACCACCAGCAGGTCGATGTTGACGTGGCTGGGGCGGGTCACCGCCCAGGAGACGGTGTCGGCGACGTCGTCGGCGGAGAGCGGCTCGGCGACGCCCGCGTAGACCTTCGCCGCCTTCTCGGTGTCGCCCCGGAAGCGGGTCAGCGCGAACTCGTCGGTCTTCACCATGCCCGGGGCGATCTCGATCACCCGCACCGGGGTCCCGACGATCTCCAGCCGCAGCGTCTCGGCGAGGACGTGCTCGCCGTGCTTGGCCGCGACGTACCCGGCGCCGCCCTCGTAGGTGGCGAGGCCCGCCGTGGAGGAGATCACCACGACGGTGCCGTCGCCGCTCGCGGTGAGGGAGGGCAGCAGGGCCTGGGTGATGTTGAGGGTGCCGATGACGTTGGTCTCGTACATCTGGCGCCAGTCGTCCGGCGCGCTGGAGGCCACCGGGTCGGCGCCGAGCGCGCCACCCGCGTTGTTCACCAGCACCGCGACCTTCTTGAAGGCGGTGGCGAACTCGTCCACGGCCGCCCGGTCCGTCACGTCCAGCGGGTACGCGGTGACGCTGTGCCCCGCCTCGGTGAGCTCGGCCGCGAGCGCCTCGATCCGGTCCTTGCGCCGCGCGGTGAGTACCACCCGGTACCCCGCCTCGGCCAGCTTCCGCGCCGTGGCCGCCCCGATCCCGCTGCTCGCACCGGTGACGACGGCGATCCGGTTACCGGAAGTGGACGCGGCGCTCATGGCGGTTTCTCCTCAGGCAGGGCTGGCGGGGACGGGCCCCGCCAGCATAGGCACGGCTCTCCGGGCAGGGGGAGCCCCGCCCGGAGCCGACCGGAGTCACCGCAGCAGCTTGGCGAAGTGGAAGGAGCGGATCGCGAACCCCTCGCGGAGGTAGAAGCGGTGGGCGTCGGTGCGCTGGGTGCCCGAGTCGAGGTCCAGGACCCGGCAGCCCAGCTCCCGGGCCCGCTCCTCCAGGTACGCGACGAGTTCCCGCCCCACGCCGGTGGAGCGGGACGCCTCGGCGGTGACCAGGTCGTCCACGTAGAGCTTGCGGACGGCGCTGGTGTTGGCGATCACGCGCCAGCCCGCGACGGCCGCGCAGTGGCCTTCCATGTCGTACAGCGCCGTGAAGCGGAGGCCCTGCGGGTGGCCGGTGGCGTAGACGTCCTCCAGGAGGCGGGGGGTGAGGTGGGGGCGGAGTTCGGCCAGGACCGGGAGGGCGTCGGCGAGGAGGCGGGGGTCGCCGGGGGCCAGGTCGATGATTTTCATGGCAGCACGGTATGCGCTGCGCTTGGCTCGGCCGAGGGGACGGTGGCCTACGGCCCGCCGAGGGCTGGGCTGCGGCCCGGCTGGGCCGGGTCCCCCGGCACCGGTACCGATCCCTGTTGGCCTCAAGCGCCGGCCGGGCTGGGTTCGGTTGCGGTCTCCTCGACGGCGCCGCTTCCTGATTGGCCTCAAGCGCCGGCCGGGCTTGGTTTGCCACTGTCCGATCGAACCGCAGCCACCACCCCGCCCGGCCGGCGTTTGAGGCCATCTTTGACCGAGCGGCGACCAACTCCAGCCCGGCCGGCGGTTGAGGCCGTTTTTGACCGGCACGGTCGACCGAGCGGCGACCAACTCCAGCCCGGCCGGCGTTTGAGGCCAGTCAAGGGCGCGGCCCCACTGGCCGACTCCGGCCGCCCGCGAGGGCCCTCCCCAGGTGGGGAAGGGCGACCCCTGGCACACTGGTACAGGGGCCGTTTTGGGCCGATACGGGACGTGGTGCGGGCCAGTCGCGACGCCCTCCCGGGCCCGGGAATACCTCGGCTCCGAGCTCCGTTGGGTGGGTATAGTTGAACAATCAACAACCTTCGGAAGGTGACCAGCCATGCAGTTCGGGATCTTCAGCGTCGGCGACGTCACGCCCGACCCCACGACCGGCCGGACCCCGACGGAGGCCGAGCGGATCAAGGCGATGACGCGGATCGCCGTCAAGGCGGAAGAGGTCGGCCTCGACGTCTTCGCCACCGGCGAGCACCACAACCCGCCGTTCGTCCCCTCCTCGCCCACCACCATGCTCGGCTGGGTCGCCGCCCGCACCGAGAACCTCGTCCTCTCCACCGCGACGACCCTCATCACCACCAACGACCCGGTGAAGATCGCCGAGGACTTCGCGATGCTCCAGCACCTGGCCGACGGCCGGGTGGACCTGATGATGGGACGCGGCAACACCGGCCCGGTCTACCCCTGGTTCGGCAAGGACATCCGCGAGGGCATCCCGCTGGCCATCGAGAACTACGCCCTGCTGCACAAGCTGTGGCGCCAGGACGTGGTCGACTGGGAGGGCAAGTTCCGTACGCCGCTCCAGTCCTTCACCGCCACCCCGCGCCCGCTCGACGGCGTCCCGCCGTTCGTCTGGCACGGCTCCATCCGCTCCCCGGAGATCGCCGAGCAGGCCGCGTACTACGGCGACGGCTTCTTCCACAACAACATCTTCTGGCCCATGGAGCACACCAAGCGGATGGTGCGCCTCTACCGCAACCGGTACGCGCACTACGGCCACGGCACCCCCGAGCAGGCCATCGTCGGCCTCGGCGGCCAGGTGTTCATGCGGAAGAACTCCCAGGACGCGGTCCGCGAGTTCCGCCCGTACTTCGACAACGCCCCGGTCTACGGCCACGGGCCCAGCCTGGAGGAGTTCACCAGCCAGACCCCGCTGACCGTCGGCTCGCCCCAGCAGGTGATCGAGCGGACCCTCAGCTTCCGTAAGGACGTCGGCGACTACCAGCGCCAGCTGTTCCTGATGGACCACGCGGGACTGCCGCTCAAGACGGTTCTCGAACAGCTCGACATCCTCGGCGAGGAGGTCGTCCCCGTCCTGCGCGAGGAGTTCGCCAAGGACCGCCCGGCCGACGTCCCCGACGCCCCCACCCACGCCTCCCTGCGCGCCCGCGCCGAGGAGAGCGCCGACCGCGAGGCGGTGACCAAGTGACCGAGTTCCCCGTCCGGTCCGGCGACCGCCCCGCCGCCGAGGCCCCCGACGACCTGGCCAACGAACCGCGCCACAGCGCCGACGACCATGTCTCCCCATCCGGTCCGCTGCGGATCGTCGTGGTCTCGGCGGGGCTGAGCGTGCCCTCCTCCACCCGGCTGCTCGGCGACCGGCTCGGCGAGGCCGTCACCCGCGACCTGGCGGCGGCGGAGACCCCCGTCCGGGTCGACACCGTCGAACTCCGCGACCTGGCCACCGACATCGCCCACCACTTCACCTCCGGCTTCCCCGGGGCGAAGCTGAGCGCGGCGCTCGACCAGGTCACCGGCGCCGACGCGGTCATCGCCGTCACGCCGATCTTCACCGCCTCCTACAGCGGCCTGTTCAAGTCGTTCTTCGACGTGATCGACCAGGAGGCGCTGACCGGCAAGCCGGTGCTGATCGCCGCCACCGGCGGCACCGCCCGCCACTCCCTCGCCCTCGAACACGCCCTGCGCCCGCTCTTCGCCTACCTGCGGGCGGTGGTCGTCCCCACCGCCGTCTACGCGGCCTCCGAGGACTGGGGCAACACCGACGGGCTCAACCGCCGCGTCGACCGGGCAGCCGCCGAACTCGCCGCGCTCCTCACCGGTGGCCGCCGCCGGACCTCCGGCGCCCGCGACCCCCTGGAGGAGGTCGTCCCCTTCGCCGAGCAACTGGCCGCCCTGCGCGTCCAGGAGTAACAAGGACGCCGGTACGACGCGACGGGCGGGACCTGACACGGCGGTGCCCCGGACCGGGCGAGGTCCGGGGCACCGCCGTGTCAGATCCTCGTGGGCCTGGGCTGAGGGTCAGGCCGCGCGGCCGCCCGGGCCCTCGGGGCCACGCTGCTCGCCCGCCGGGCGGGGCTGCTGCCCGGGGAGCGGCTCGGTGGCGTAGTACACCGCCTGGCCCGGCCGGTCCTGGCCCTCGACGCCCTGGCGGGACTCCTCCTTCATGGCTTTGGCCTCGCTCTTGAGGATGCGGGCCGCCTTGCCCGAGGAGCGGGCCAGGTCCGGCAGCCGCTTCACGGCGAGAACGGCGACGATCACGAGCAGGATGACGGCGAGTTCGCTGATGCCGAGCATGGGTGTCCTGTCTGTTCCTCGGGCAGCCGCACCCCCTCGGGGCGACCGGTACTACAGCACTGTAAAAGGCGCGGGCCGGGCGCGACAGGGCGTCTGGCCAGGACCGGCCACCGCTGCCGCCCCCTACGGGTCAGCCCTCGTCATCCTCGTCGTCGCCCTCGAAGAAGTCGCCGACCTCGTCCACGACTTCGGCCGCGACCAGGCCGCCCGCCACCCCGACCGCCAGCCCGGCGGCGCCGGCGGCGACGGCCGTCCCCACGCCGGGACCGGACCGGTGCCCGTCGTGATGGCCGTGGTGCCCGCCCGCGTACGGGTCGTGGTGGCCGTACGCGGCGTGTGCGCCGTAGGCCGCGCGGTGCTCCACCAGCTCGCGGATCCAGCCGTCGACCTCGGTGGCCCAGTCGCGGCCCGCCACGTCCTCGTGGGAGACGGTGAACCGGGTCAGGGCGTCGTGGCCCGGGGTGAACATCCCGCCGCGCTTGTCGGCCTCCAGGACGATCTCCAGGCCGCCGGGGTGGGCGAGGAAGGTCACCTCGATCTCGTTGACCGCGTGGGCGTACTGGGGCGCCGGGGAAAGCTCGATCTCCTGGTAGAAGGGGAGTTGCTGGCCGGTGCCGCCGATCCGGCCGTACTCCAGGTCGGCCGAGCGGAAGCCGAAGCCCAGCTGGCCGAGCGCCTCCAGGACCGCCTCCTGGGCCGGGAGGGGGCCGACCGCCAGCGGGTCGAGGTCGCCCTTGTCCTTGGCGCCGGCCACCGCCAGCTCGGTGCGGACCCCGAGGACGACGCCGAGCGGCTGGCCGTACAGCTCGTTGACCGGGGTCTCCCAGGGGAGGACCACCGAGAACGGCACCACCTGCTCGGTCTCGGCGGCGAGACGGAAGCCGCCCCCCACCGCGTACCGCTCGAAGGCGACCGTGCCGTGCTGCTCGCCCCCCTCGGTCTCGGCCTCGACCCGGGCGATCAGCTCCAGGGTGATCTCGGTGATGTCGAAGTCCGAGCTGCCGCCCTTGAGATGGACCCGGCCGGTGAGGGCGCCGCCGGGCACGGCCGCGCTGCCGGAGCCGGGGGCGGCGTCGAGGACGGTGTCGACGGTGGGCCCGCCCACGCCGAGCGAACCGAGGAGCCGTTTGAACACCATGTCGGGCGTTCTCCTTCACGATCTGCTGTACAGCCCTGCCTGCGGGAACTGCTTCTACAGTCCCGTCGAAGCATAGGACTGCCCAGACCGCTGACGCTTCATCATCATCCGTTCGAGGAACGTCGAATACGGCCGGAAAACGACCCTCGGGCAGGCGGAGGCGACACGTGTCCCGGCGGGCGGCGCTCGCGGCCGGGGTCAGTCCTCGGGGGTCACGGCCACACCAGGCAGTACGGCTGGTGCCCCGCCTCGTGCAGCCGGTGGCTGAAGTCCTGCCACTCGTGGAGCAGCCGGTAGACGTTGAACGCGTCGCTCGGGCCGCCGCGGTCGGGGACCGTCGACCAGATGAAGGCCGCCGCGCCCACCGACTCCTCGCCGATGCCCCGCAGCGGGTCCACCACCGTCATCGGCAGCTTGACCACCGCGTAGTCCGGGTGGAGGACGACCAGTTCGAGCGGCGGGACCCGGTGCAGCGGTATGCCCTCGATGCCGGTCAGCACCATGGCCGAGACCGTCTCCGGCTTGATGCGGGTGAACATGCCGCCCATGCCCAGCTCGTCCCCGCCCAGCTCCTCGGGGCGCATCGAGAGCGGCACCCGGGCCGCCGTGGCGCCGTTGGGCGCGCCGAAGTACTTGTAGGTCACCCCCACCCGGCCACCACTCCTGATCTCACCCTGCCCGGTCTTCCCCCGGCCGGTCTCCCCCCGCACCGGCTCCACACCACCGCGCGTCGGCGCCTGATCCTGAGCCCGAGATGCGGCGTCGCGCCGGTGCTTTCCCCTCCGGGCACGCCGGGGCCCGAGGTCGCCGGTCCCCTCGCCCAGTCCGCCACCGCGATGCATATCTCCACCCGAGTGCTTTTCCGCGCCGCACAGCCCGCCGCGCAACCCGATCATCGTGTCATTGGCCTCCCCCGCCGACGTGGAGCGAAACGTCCGCCGAACACCGGTCCGCAGGAACTTCGAAGGCTCTGACACCATGGCTTGTGTGACCTATCAGTACGAAGCCCCAGTTTCGCAGACGCTCTTCGACCGTGCGGCCTCCGTGACGCCCGGCGGCGTGAACTCTCCCGTGCGCGCCTTCGGCGCGGTGGGCGGAACGCCCCGGTTCATGGTGTCCGGTACGGGTCCGTACCTCACCGACGCCGACGGCCGCGAGTACGTCGACCTCGTCTGCTCGTGGGGGCCGATGATCCTCGGCCATGCCCACCCCGAGGTCGTCGCCGCCGTCCAGGAGGCGGTGGCCCGCGGCACCTCCTTCGGTACGCCCGGTGAGGGCGAGGTGGCGCTCGCCGAGGAGATCGTCGCCCGGATCGAGCCGGTGGAGCAGGTCCGCCTGGTCTCCTCCGGTACCGAGGCGACCATGTCCGCGATCCGGCTGGCCAGGGGCTTCACCGGCCGCGCCAAGGTGATCAAGTTCGCCGGGTGCTACCACGGCCACGTCGACGCGCTGCTCGCCTCGGCCGGCTCCGGGCTCGCCACCTTCGCCCTGCCCGACACCCCGGGCGTCACCGGGGCCCAGGCCGGCGACACCGTCGTGCTGCCCTACAACGACCTCGACGCCGTCGCCGCCGCCTTCGCCGCCCACCCCGGCGAGATCGCCTGCGTCATCACCGAGGCCGCCCCCGGGAACATGGGCGTCGTCCCGCCCGGCGAGGGGTTCAACGCCGGGCTGGCCCGGCTCTGCCGCGAGAACGGCGCGCTCTTCGTCTCCGACGAGGTCATGACCGGCTTCCGCACCTCCCGCGCCGGGTGGTACGGCGTCGAGGGCGTCCGGCCCGACCTGATGACCTTCGGCAAGGTCATGGGCGGCGGCTTCCCGGCGGCGGCCTTCGGCGGCCGCGCCGACGTGATGGCCTCGCTCGCCCCCGCCGGGCCCGTCTACCAGGCCGGCACCCTCTCCGGGAACCCGGTCGCCACCGCCGCCGGGCTCGCCCAGTTCCGCCTGCTCGACCAGGGCGCGTACGACCGGATCGACGCGGTCTCCGCCGAGCTGCGCGGGCTGGTCTCGGCGGCGCTGGGCAAGGAGGGCGTTGCGCACCGGGTGCAGAACGCCTCCAATATGTTCTCGGTGTTCTTCACCGCCGACGAGGTCCGCGACTACGACGACGCGAAGCGGCAGGAAAGCTTCCGCTTCACCGCGTTCTTCCACTCGATGCTGGCGCAGGGGGTCTACCTCCCGCCGTCCTCCTTCGAGTCCTGGTTCGTCTCGACGGCGCACGACGACCGCGCCGTCGAGCGGATCGCCGCCGCCCTCCCGGCCGCGGCCCGCGCGGCGGCCGAGGCCACGGCATGAGCCAGGGCCCGGGAACGAGCGAAGGGGAAGGGAACGCGATGAGCGCCGACGACATCACCGTCGTCCACCTGATGCGGCACGGAGAGGTGGAGAACCCTTCGGGGATCCTCTACGGGCGGCTGCCCGGGTACCACCTCTCCGAGCTGGGGCGGAAGATGGCCGACCGGGTGGCCGAGCACCTCGCCGGGCGGGACGTCACCCACGTCGCCGCCTCCCCGCTGGAGCGGGCGCAGGAGACCGCGACGCCGGTCGCGCAGGCGCACGGGCTGGAGCTCGGGTCGGACGCGCGGCTCATCGAGGCGGGGAACGTCTTCCAGGGGAAGGCGTTCGGTGTCGGGGACGGGGCGCTGCGGAAGCCCGCCAACTGGCGGCATCTGACCAATCCGTTCCGGCCCTCGTGGGGGGAGCCGTACATCGACCAGGTGGTGCGGATGACCGCGGCGCTCGACGCGGCTGCCGCCGCCGCCCGGGGGCATGAGGCGGTGCTCGTCAGCCACCAGCTGCCGATCTGGACCGTCCGGAGTTACGTGGAGCGGCGCCGGCTCTGGCATGACCCTCGGCGGCGTCAGTGCTCACTCGCTTCGCTGACCTCCTTCACGTATCGCGGTGACCGGGTCGTTTCCGTCGGCTACTCCGAGCCGGCCCGGGATCTCGTGCCCGAGCACTTGCTGCCCCGCCGCTGAGCATCCCCCCGGGGTCAGGCCCACTGGGCCTGGCCCCTTTTTTTGCCTCAAACGCCGGCCACCCATCAGCCCGGTCGGCGCCTGAGACCACTGAAGCCCGGCCGGTGCTTGAGGCCATCTTTCAGCCTGGCCGGCGCTTGAGGCCGAACCGGCCCGGCCTGCGCTTGAGGCCAGTCGCGGACGGGTCCCGCGCGGGGGCTTCGTCACCAGTTGTGACGTTCAGGGGTGAGGTGTGGAGTTCTGGCAGACGGGTGGTCGGGAGGGGAACCTGTGTGTGGGTCTCGGCCTCTAACCCCTTGTCGGCGTTGTATGGGGGCAACGCAGAAAGGGGATATCATGCGACAAATCACCCGTCGAGGCCTGCTGGCTCTGAGCGCGGGGGCGACAACCGCTCCCCTTCTGGCGGCATGCGGCGTGGGCAACGCGGGCACCGGCACCCCGGGCTCCGGGGACGGCCCGGCCGGGAGCGGTGAGCCGGGCGGCGGCAAGCCGGACAAGGCCAAGGCGGAGCTGATCGGGGACGGCTCGACCTCGTACACGGGGAAGCAGCCGCGTCAGCCCGAGGCGCCGAAGCCGCTGGAGCCCGGCGAGAAGCCGCCGCAGTTCGTGGTCTTCTCCTGGGACGGGGCGGGGGAGGTGGGGAACGGGCTGTTCACCCGGTTCCTGGACCTCGCCGAGCAGCACGACGCGCACATGACCTTCTTCCTCTCGGGGCTCTACCTGCTCCCGGAGTCGAAGAAGCGGCTGTACAGCCCGCCGAACAACGCCGTCGGCGCCTCCGACATCGGGTACCTGACCGACGCCCACATCAAGGACACCCTCGCGGGCGTACGCCGCGCCTGGCTCGACGGCCACGAGATCGGCACCCACTTCAACGGCCACTTCTGCGCCGGCTCGGGCTCGGTCGCCCACTGGACCCCGGCCCAGTGGGGCGCCGAGATCGAACAGGCCAAGGCCTTCGTCCAGCAGTGGCGCACCCACACGGGTTGGGAGGACGAGGACCCGCTGCCGTTCGACTACGACAAGGAGCTGGTCGGCGGCCGTACCCCCTGTCTCCTCGGCCAGAACAACCTGCTGCCGAAGGCCCGTGAACTGGGCTGGCGGTACGACGCCTCCTCGCCCGGCGGCCGGCAGACCTGGCCGGTGAAGCGCGAGGGGCTGTGGGACCTGCCGCTCCAGGCGGTGCCGTTCCCGGGCCGCTCCTTCGAGACGCTCTCGATGGACTACAACTTCATGTACAACCAGTCCCAGAACTCCACCCAGGGCCCGCCCGGCAACTACCCGGCCTGGCGCGAGCAGGCCACCGGCGCCTACATGGCCGGTTTTCGCCGGGCGTACGAGTCGAACCGCGCGCCCCTCTTCATCGGCAACCACTTCGAGGAGTGGAACGGCGGCATCTACATGGACGCCGTGGAGGAGTCGCTGAAGCAGATGGCCGGGGAGAAGGATGTCCGGCTCGTCTCGTTCCGGCAGCTGGTCGACTGGCTCGACGCGCAGACCCCTCAGGTGCTCGCCAAGCTCCGTTCGCTGGGCGTCGGCGAGGCACCGCCCGGCGGCTGGAAGGCGTACCTGAAGGCGGACGGCTCCGGTACGCCCAGGGAGAGCGGCGACGGCGAGGAGACGGGCGGCGTGGGCCGCAAGGGCCCCGGCGCCTGAGGGGGAAGGAACGATTCCGCACGCCCGGAAATCACCCCTGACATGCGCTGATGCACCGTAAAGGGGGGTGCCCAAGATCCCCGGGGCCGACATGGGAAACTTTTCACATGAGTGCCGCCTGCCGCGTCCCCCGCTCTCGCCGTGTCCTTTCCCGGCGCCTGGCCCTGACCGCCTCGGCCGCCGTCGCCGCCCTGCTGCTGACGGCCTGCGGCGAGGGCGACGGCGGCAGTGCGCAGAGCGGTTCCGGCGCCAACTACGTCGCGGGCAAGGACGGCGTCTCCGAGGTGGCCAAGGGTGACCGCAAGGACGCCCCGGAGATCAAGGGCGAGACCCTCGACGGCGGAACCTTCGACCTCGCCGACCACCAAGGCGAGGTCGTCGTCGTCAACGTCTGGGGCTCCTGGTGCGCCCCCTGCCGCGCCGAGGCGCCCAACCTGGTCAAGGTCGCCGCGGACACCGCCGACCAGGGCGTCCAGTTCGTCGGCATCAACACCCGCGACCCCAACAAGGGCCCGGCCGTCGCCTTCGAGAAGGACTACGAGGTCGAGTACCCGAGCCTCTACGACCCGCAGGGCAAGCAGATCCTGCGCTTCCCGCGCGGCAGCCTCTCCCCGCAGGCCATCCCCTCCACGGTCGTCATCGACCGGGACGGGAAGATCGCGGCCCGCACCCTCCAGGCGGTGAGCGAGAAGCAGCTGCGGGCGATGATCGACCCGGTCCTCGCGGAGAAGTGACCCCCGTGTCCGCGCCCGTGACCGAGGCCGCCGCCTTCCTCGCGGCCATGCCCAACGAGACCGTGCAGGGCGGCGCCCTCCTACTGGCCCTTCCGATCGCGCTGCTCGCCGGGCTCGTCTCGTTCTTCTCGCCCTGCGTGTTGCCGCTCGTCCCCGGCTACCTCTCCTACGTCACCGGCATCAGCGGCACCGACCTCGGCGAGGCCCGCCGGGGCCGGATGGCGCTCGGCGCCTCGCTCTTCGTCCTCGGCTTCACCGTGGTCTTCGTCTCCGGCGGCGCCCTCTTCGGCGGCATCGGGATGACCCTCCAGGAGCACCGCGAGATCATCTCCCGTGTGCTGGGCGGCCTGACGATCCTGCTCGGCCTCTTCTTCATGGGCGGCATGTCCTGGCTGACCCGCCGGGAGTTCCGCTTCCACGCCAAGCCCGAACGCGGCCTGTGGGGCGCGCCGATGCTCGGGGTCCTCTTCGGCATCGGCTGGACGCCCTGCATGGGCCCGACCCTGGCCGCCGTCACCAACCTCGCCCTCGTCGACGGCACCGCCGGGCGCGGCGCGCTGCTGATGGTCGTCTACTGCCTCGGTCTCGGCGTCCCCTTCATACTGGCCGCCGTGGCGTTCCGGAAGGCGCTCGGCGCCTTCGGCTGGGTCAAGCGGCACTACGCGTGGGTGATGCGGATCGGCGGCCTCATGCTGATCGCCACCGGCCTGCTCCTCGTCACCGGCGCCTGGGACCACCTGGTCCAGGAGATGCAGGTGTGGACGAGCGGCTTCGAGGTGGGGATCTGACCGTGCCCGACCGACCCGGCCCCGGCGGCCCCGCCCGCCGCCCGCACGTACCCCCGCCCGCCGAAGACCCCGAAGAGAAGCGCGAAGGCACCCTGGTGACGAACAGCCCCGATCCTGCGAAGGCGGACACCGCCGTCGCGGACGACCGCGAGCTGAGCGAGGCCGGCTCCCAGCTCTCCACGACCCCCCTGGAGGCGCCGGAGGAGGGGCAGTCCGTCCCGGGCTCCTTCGGCGGTGTCCGCAAGCCGGGCCTGGGCGGCGCGCTCGCCTGGACCTGGCGCGAGTGCGCCGGCTGGGCCCGCTGGTTCTGGCGGCAGCTCACCTCGATGCGGGTGGCGCTGATCCTGCTCTTCCTGCTCTCGTTCGGCGCGATCCCCGGCTCGCTCATCCCGCAGACCGGCATCGACGAGCTGAAGGTCGAGGAGTTCCGCGAGGCCCACGAGACGCTCTCGCCGATCTACGACAAGCTCGGCCTCTTCAACGTCTACAGCTCGGTGTGGTTCTCCGCGATCTACATCCTGCTCTTCGTCTCCCTGATCGGCTGCATCGTCCCGCGCACCTGGCAGTTCGTCGGCCAGCTCCGCGGCCGCCCGCCGCGCGCCCCGCGCCGCCTGGACCGGCTTCCGGCCTACGCGACCTGGCGGACCGGCGCCGACCCCGACGAGGTCCGCGAGGCGGCGCTCGGCCTGCTGAAGAAGCGCCGCTTCCGGGCGGACCACGCGGGCGACGCCGTCTCCGCCGAGAAGGGCTTCCTCCGGGAGGCGGGGAACCTGATGTTCCACGTCTCGCTGATCATCATCCTGGTCGCCTTCGGCATCGGGCAGCTCTACAAGTACGAGGGCGGCAAGCTCATCGTGCAGGGCGACGGCTTCTCCAACACGCTGACCCAGTTCGACGACTTCAAGCCCGGCAGCCTCTTCGACACCGAGGACCTGCCGCCGTTCAGCTTCACCCTGGACAAGTTCAGCGGCACGTACGAGGAGTCCGGGCCGCAGCGCGGCACACCGCGCACCTTCGAGGCCGACGTCACCTACACCGAGTCGCCGGACGCCGAGCCGAAGAAGCGGACCATCGAGGTCAACCGGCCGCTGGAGGTCGACGGCTCCAAGGTCTACCTGATCAGCCACGGCTACGCCCCTGTCGTCACCGTCCGCGACGGGCGCGGCGAGGTCGCCTTCAAGGGCCCGGTCCCGCTGCTGCCGATCGACTCGAACTTCACCTCCACCGGTGCCGTCAAGGTCCTCGACGGCTACCGCGACAAGGACGGCGAGAAGACCCAGCTCGGGTTCAACGCCTTCTTCGTGCCGACCTTCGCCGGTGAGGGCAAGGGCGAGATGTTCTCGCAGTTCCCCGCGTTGGACTTCCCCGTCCTCGCGCTCTCCGCGTACCACGGCAGCCTCGGTGTGGACTCCGGGCTGCCGCAGAACGTCTACCAGCTCGACACCAGCAAGATGACCGAGTTCAAGGACGACCAGGGCGAGCTGCTCAAGCAGCGGATGCTGCCCGGGGAGACCATGGAGCTGCCCGACGGCATGGGCTCGGTCACCTTCGAGGACGAGATCGAGGAGTGGGCCAGCTTCCAGGTGTCGCACCAGCCCGGCAGCGGACTCGCCCTCACCGGGGCGATCGCCGCCATCGCCGGACTGGCCGGCTCCCTCTTCATCCAGCGGCGCCGGGTGTGGGTCCGGGCCGTGCGGGGTGACGACGGGGTGACCGTCGTCGAGATGGCCGGACTCGGCCGCAGTGAATCCGCGAAGCTTCCCGAGGAACTGGCCGAGCTGGCCGGAGACCTCCACGACCGGGCGCCCACCGCCGCAGAGAACGCGGCCGAGTCCGCCGCCGAACCCGAAGCCGTTCCTTCCGAAGGGGCAGAGAAGTGAATCTCGCCGCCGCCGCCAACGAGAACCTGGCCCAGTACAGCAACTGGCTGGTCTACTCCTCGATGGCCGTCTACACCCTGGCCTTCTTCGCCCACATCGCCGAGTGGGTGCTCGGCGGGCGCAGCAAGGTCGGCCGCACCGCCGCCGCGCTCAGCGGCGAGCAGGGCGAGAAGGCCGCCGCACCCGGCGTGACCGTCCGCCAGAAGAACGGCTCGACCGCCGTCCTGGACCGGCCCAAGGTCGTCACCCGCTCCGCCGCGGGCACCCGTGACGTCCCCGACGGCCCGGGCGCCGCGGGCCACGACGCGCAGGGCGACGTCTACGGCCGCATCGCCATCTCCCTGACGGTCCTCGCCTTCGTCCTGGAGGCGGCGGGCGTGGTCGCCCGCGCCCTGTCGGTGCAGCGCGCGCCGTGGGGCAACATGTACGAGTTCTCCATCACCTTCACCACGGTGGCGGTCGGCACGTACCTCGCCCTCCTCTTCGCCGGGAAGAAGATCCGCTGGGTCGGCCTGCCCCTGGTCACCACGGTCCTGCTCGACCTGGGCCTGGCCACCACGGTCCTCTACACCGACAGCGACCAGCTGGCCCCCGCCCTCGACTCGTACTGGCTGTGGATCCACGTCTCCACCGCCATCTTCTGCGGGGCCGTCTTCTACCTCGGCGCCGTCGGCACCCTCGGCTACCTGCTGAAGGACTTCTACGAGGCGAAGGTCGCCCGGGGCGAGAAGACCAGCGCGCTCCGCGCCTCGATCATGGAGCGGCTGCCCGCCGCGTCGACCCTGGACAAGTTCGCCTACCGGGTCAACGCCGCGGTCTTCCCGCTGTGGACCTTCACGATCATCGCGGGCGCCATCTGGGCGGGCGACGCCTGGGGCCGGTACTGGGGCTGGGACCCCAAGGAGGTCTGGTCCTTCATCACCTGGGTCGCCTACGCCTGCTACCTGCACGCCCGCGCCACCGCCGGCTGGAAGGGCCGCAAGGCCGCCGCCCTGGCGCTGATCGCCTTCGGCTGCTGGCTCTTCAACTACTACGGCGTCAACATCTTCGTCACCGGCAAGCACTCCTACGCCGGGGTCTGAGGGCCGCCGCGGTTCTTTCCCGGAGGGGCCGACCCCGCGCGGGGCCGGCCCCTCCGGCGTGTCGCGCCGCGTGTCACAGGGGCGCGCCCGGCGCGCCGCGGCCGATCCTTGGGCCTATGACCGACAGCACCGTCCGCCCCGGCGCCAGCCGCCCCTGGGGGCAGAACCAGACGCTCCAGTTCCTCCTGACCCTGCCCCGCCCCGTGGACCGCGTCTGGCAGGCGGTCGCCACGCCGGAGGGGCTGCCCGGCTGGCTCGCCGCCGCCGAGGTCCTGGAGCCGCGCCTCGGCGGGGCGGTCACCCTGCGCTTGCTCGCCGGGGGCCGCGACGAGGAGCCCACCGTCGTCACCGGCCGCGTCACCGCCTGGGACGTCGGGCGGGTCGCCGAGTACACCGTCGCCCCGCACCACGGCCGGATCCGCTTCCACCTGGAGCCGGACGGCGCCGACCGCACCACCCTGCGCTTCACCAACGAGTTCGAGGGCGACGCCGCCATGCGCCTCGACTCCCTCGCCGGCTGGCACCAGCACTTCGAGTACCTGCACGACGCCCTCGACGGCCGCGCCCCCGACTGGTCCACCTGGACCCTGGACCGCTGGCGGGAACTGCGCGAGGAGTACGCGGCGGGGTGAGCCGCGCCCTAGAGGATGCCCGAGGACGCGTACGGCGGCGGAGGCGGGCCGGTGCCCGTCCCCGCCGCCGTACCCGGAGCGGCCCGCCTACTTCTCCTCGTCCGGGTCCTTCGGCTGCTGCCCGTCCTTGCCCTCGCGCCGCTTCAGCTCCTCCTCGCGGCGGCGCAGGTCCGCCTCCCACCCCTCCCGGAACGCGGAGTCGTCCCCGGCCGTGCCGGAGTCCTTCGCGTCGTCCTTCAGGGAGTTGAGGAAGTCCGGGTTGTCGTCCGGCGCGACCCAGCCGCCGCCCGAGCGGCGGCCCGCCAGCGGGCCGGGCCCCGCCGTGGCGCGGTCCTTGCCGACGATCAGCCAGGAGATGGAGCCCACCAGGGGGAAGAGCAGCACGAGGATGGCCCAGAGGGGTTTCGGGATGTGCTTGATGTCCTTCTCGTCGGTGGTGATGCAGTCGATGAACGCGTAGATGCTCAGTGCCAGAGGCACAAGGATCATCAGCACCCGGAGCATGAGGCGTCCCCCTGTGTGTGGCGGTAGGAGACCCGATCAGGGCCCCGTTACCGGCCAAGGTTAGCCGGTGCCGGATACTGGACGGCATGGCTTACGACGATCTTCGCTCGCTGCTCCGCGCGCTGGAGCGCGATGGCGACCTCAAGCGCATCAAGGCCGAAGTCGATCCGTACCTGGAGATCGGGGAGATCGTCGACCGCGTCAACAAGGCCGGCGGGCCCGCGCTGCTCTTCGAGAACGTCAAGGGCTCGGACATGCCGCTGGCGATGAACGTCTTCGGCACCGACCGGCGGCTGCTGAAGTCGCTAGGGCTGAAGTCGTTCGACCAGATCACCGAGAAGATCGGCTCGCTGCTCAAGCCGGAGCTGCCGCAGGGCTTCATGGGGATGCGGGACGCCTTCGGCAAGCTCGGCTCCGTGGCGCACATCCCGCCGAAGAAGGTGAAGGACGCGCCCGTCCAGGAGGTCGTCCTGCGCGGTGACGACGTGGACCTGGACCGGCTGCCGGCGCTCTTCACCTGGCCGGAGGACGGCGGCTCGTTCTTCAACCTGGGCCTGACCCACACCAAGAGCCCCGAGAACGGCATGCGCAACCTCGGCCTCTACCGCCTCCAGCGCCACGACAAGCGCACCATCGGCATGCACTGGCAGATCCACAAGAACAGCCACAACCACTACCAGCTCGCCGCCAAGCGCGGCGAGCGGCTGCCGGTCGCCATCGCCTTCGGCTGCCCGCCCGCCGTCACCTACGCCTCCACCGCGCCGCTCCCCGGCGACATGGACGAGTACCTCTTCGCCGGGTTCCTCCAGGGCAAGCGCGTCGAGATGGTCGACTGCAAGACGGTGCCGCTCCAGGTCCCGGCCCAGGCCGAAGTGGTCCTGGAGGGGTGGCTGGAGCCGGGCGAGATGCTGCCCGAGGGGCCGTTCGGCGACCACACCGGCTTCTACACGCCGCAGGAGCCGTTCCCCGCGCTGACCATCGACTGCGTGACGATGCGCCGCCGCCCGCTGCTCCAGTCCATCGTGGTCGGCCGCCCGCCGACCGAGGACGGGCCGCTGGGCCGCGCCACCGAGCGGTTCTTCCTGCCGCTGCTGAAGATCATCATCCCGGACATCGTGGACTACCACCTCCCCGAGGCGGGCGGCTTCCACAACTGCGCGATCGTCTCGATCGACAAGAAGTACCCGAAGCACGCGCAGAAGGTCATGCACGCCATCTGGGGCGCGCACATGATGTCGCTGACCAAGCTGATCATCGTGGTCGACGCCGACTGCGACGTCCACGACCTGCACGAGGTGGCCTGGCGTGCGCTGGGCAACACCGACTACGCCCGCGACCTGACCGTCGTGGAGGGCCCGGTCGACCACCTCGACCACTCCTCGTACCAGCAGTTCTGGGGCGGCAAGGCCGGGATCGACGCGACGAAGAAGCTCCCCGAGGAGGGGTACACCCGCGACGGCGGCTGGCCGGAGATGGTCGTCTCCGACCCCGGCACCGCCGCCCTGGTCGATCAGCGGTGGAAGGAGTACGGGCTGTGAGCGCCTCCGCCGCCTCCGAGGCCGTCGGGCCCGAGCCCGTGTCGCAGGGGAAGGTGAAGAGCTTCCTCAGGCTGGTGATGATCGAGCACTCGGTCTTCGCGCTGCCCTTCGCCTACATCGCCGCCTTCACCGCGGGCTTCCTGATGGACGGCCGGGTCCACTGGCTCGACCTGCTCCTCGTCACCGTCGCCATGGTCGGTCTGCGCACCTTCGCGATGGCCGCCAACCGGATCATCGACCGCGAGATCGACGCCCGGAACCCGCGCACCGCCACCCGCGAACTGGTCACCGGCGCCGTCTCCGTGCGCTCCGCCTGGACCGGCGCCCTGGTCGCCCTCGCCGTCTTCCTGGCGGCGGCCGCGGCCCTCAACCCGCTCTGCCTGGCGCTGGCCCCGATCGCCGTCGTGCCGATGGTGGTCTACCCGTACGGCAAGCGGTTCACCAACTACCCGCACGCCATTCTCGGCCTCGCCCAGGCGATGGGCCCGGTCGGCGCCTGGCTGGCCGTCACCGGCGCCTGGTCGTGGGAAGCGGTGGTGCTGGGGCTCGCGGTCGGCGTCTGGATCGGCGGCTTCGACCTGATCTTCGCCTGCCAGGACGTGGCGGCCGACCGCGCCCACGGAGTCAAGTCGGTCCCGGCCCGCTTCGGCATCCCCGCCGCGCTCTGGGGCGCCCGCGTCAGCCACGCCGTGGTGACCGGCCTCTTCGTCTGGTACGGGCTGCTCACCGACGCCGGGGTGCTGTTCTGGGCCGGACTCGCGGTGGTCGCGGTGGCCTTCGTCTACGAGCACTCCATCGTGCGGCCGCACGACCTGTCCCGGCTCAACCGGGCCTTCTTCACCACCAACGGCTTCATCGGCATCAGCCTCTTCGTCTTCGCCTTCGCCGACCTGCTGGTCCGCGGGCTGAGCCTCGGCTGAGCCGCACGCACACGAGAGAAAGGCCCGTCCCATGACCGCCGACCGGCGCCGCCCCTGGATCGTCGGCGTCTCGGGAGCCTCGGGCACCCCGTTCGCCGCCGCCGTGCTGCGCGGCCTGCTGACGGCGGGCGAGGACGTCGACCTGATCGTCAGCCGGGCCGCGCGGCTGACCCTGCTGGACGAAACGGGCATCTCCTTCCGCGACGCCCACTGGCGCGAGGACCTCGCCGCCTGGCTCGCGCGGGGCGCCGACGGCAAGCCGGGCACCTTCGAGGTGGCCGAGGCGGTGGCGGGGGAGCGGGTGGGGTACTGGCCCGCGGGGGACCTCGCGGCCGGGCCGTCCTCCGGGTCGTACCCGGCGCGCGGGATGCTCGTGGTGCCCGCCTCCACGGCGAGCGTCGCGGGGATCGCGCTGGGGCTCTCCAAGGACCTGCTCCAGCGGACGGCGAGCGTCACCCTCAAGGAGCGCAGGCCGCTGGTGGTGACGGTGCGTGAGACCCCGCTGAACCGCGCCACGCTCCAGCAGATGGTGGCGCTGGACGAGGCGGGCGCGATCGTGCTCCCCGCCTCCCCGGCCTTCTACGCGGGCGCCACCCACATCCAGGACCTGGTGGACTTCGTCGCCGGGCGCGTCCTGGACGCGGCGGGCGTCGAGCACGGGCTGTACCGGCGCTGGCGCGGCGAGCTGGGCGGGGGGCGGCCGGCGTGAGGGGGCTGGGGGCGGCCGGCGGCGCGTACCCGGGAGGGCGTACGACAACCGGCGCGGACCCTGTCGGGTGCCGCGCCGGGACGGTGCGTGGACGCGCGCGAGCCCGTCCTGGTCAGCGCTGCTCCACTGCGTCAGCGCTTCTTCCGCGCTGTGTCAGCGCTTCTTCGTCGTACGTCGCGGGCCCCTGGTCCGGTCGACCTTGTGGGCGGCGGCGGGCTGGTCGGAACGCGAACGGTTGGCCAGCTCCTGGAGGGAGCGCATGTGCGCGTAGGCCATCTCGATCGTGTACACGGTGCAGTCACTCCTGATGATCGTCTTTGATCGTTCCCCTGGCTGAGCGGGCGGCGGCCCGTCGGTGCGCTGCTCCACGGCGCTGACCTGGGGCTTGAGGCCCCTGGTGCGGCCGGTTGCGCTGCTCCGAACGGGTCTTTCCGCAAGGACCATGGTGAATCCTTCCATCGAGGAAAGATTCTCAGGACCTTGACCCCACTCGCCTTAGATTCTATACATAGTTTCGCGATACTGCTGAACAATGGAAGGCTTCAGGTATGGACGCGGTGGACAGGCAGCTCATTCAGGCGCTCCGGGAGAACGGCAGGGCCTCCTACGCCGAGCTGGGCCGGCTCGTGGGGCTCTCCGGGCCGAGCGTCACGGACCGCATCAACCGGCTGGAGGCGGCCGGGGTCATCACCGGCTACCGCGCCACCGTCGCCTCGGAGGCGCTCGGCCTCGGCGTCACCGCGCTGATCGGCATCTCGCTCTCCGACGCCGCCGACCACGAGGACGTCGCCCAGCGCCTGCGCGACCTGCACGAGATCGAGGACTGCTGGTTCATCGCGGGCGACGACTCGTACATGCTCAAGGTCAGGGTCGGCAACGTCGACGGCCTGGAGCGCACCATCCGCCGCCTCTCGGGCACCCGGGGCGTCTCGCGCACCCGCACCACCGTCGTCCTCTCCACCAAGTGGGAGAACCGGGTCGGGGAGCTGCCCGAGGAGGAATGAGCCCCGCTCGCCGGGCCCCGCCGGGCGGCTTCGGCCCGGCGGGGACGGGGGCGTAGGCTCGGCTCGGTCCCTCCCGTCGACGGGAGGGACCGTGACGCAGGCGAGAGGAAGGCAGCCGGATGGACGCGGGGCTCAAGCGTGAGCTGGAGGAGAAGGTCCGGGCCGGTGAGCGGCTGACCCGCGAGGACGGCATCGCCCTCTACGGCTGCGACGACCTGGCGTGGCTCGGCGGCCTCGCCCACGAGGTGCGGACGCGCAAGAACGGCGACGTCGTCCACTTCAACGTCAACCGCCACCTCAACATGACCAACGTGTGCACCGCCTCGTGCGCCTACTGCTCGTTCCAGCGCAAGCCGGGCGAGAAGGACGCGTACACGATGCGGATCGAGGAGGCGGTGAAGCTCGCCAAGGCGATGGAGGGCGAGAACCTCACCGAGCTGCACATCGTCAACGGCCTGCACCCCTCGCTGCCGTGGCGGTACTACCCGCGCTCGCTCTCCGCCCTCAAGGAGGCGCTGCCGCAGGTCTCCCTGAAGGCGTTCACCGCCACCGAGATCCACCACTTCGAGACCATCTCGGGCATGTCGGCCTCCGACATCCTCGACGAGCTGATCGAGGCGGGTCTGGAGTCGCTGACCGGCGGCGGCGCGGAGATCTTCGACTGGGAGGTCCGCCAGCACATCGTGGACCACGCGACGCACTGGGAGGACTGGTCGCGCATCCACCGCCTCGCCCACGAGAAGGGGCTGAAGACCCCGGCGACGATGCTCTACGGCCACATCGAGGAGCCCCGCCACCGCGTCGACCACGTGCTGCGGCTGCGTGAACTCCAGGACGAGACCGGCGGTTTCCAGGTCTTCATCCCGCTGCGCTACCAGCACGACTTCGTCGACATGCAGGACGGCAAGGTCCGCAACAAGCTCCAGGCCCGCACCACCATGGCCACCGGCGCCGAGGCGCTGAAGACCTTCGCCGTCTCCCGGCTGCTCTTCGACAACGTCCCGCACGTCAAGGTCTTCTGGGTGATGCACGGCGTGCAGACCGCCCAGCTCGCCCTGCAGCACGGCGCCGACGACATGGACGGCTCGGTGGTCGAGTACAAGATCACCCACGACGCGGACAACTACGGCACGCCGAACAAGCTGACCCGCGACGACCTCCTCGACCTGATCCGCGACGCCGGTTTCCAGCCCGTCGAGCGGAACACCCGGTACGAGATCATCCGCGAGTACGACGGTCCGGACGCGGGCCGCCGCGACGCGCCGCAGCCGATGCGGGTCTGAGTCCCGGGAGAGCTTTGGCGGGGCCCCTCCGCCACGAGCCGGCCCGTCCGCACCGCGTGTCCCGCAGTGCGGACGGGCCGACCGCGTTTCCGCCGTAATGGCTAACCTGCCCCTATGACCCTTACGTTCACGGTGGACCCGCCGCAGACCCCGGAGCTGCGCGACCAGATCGTCGGTCTGTGGACCGACGTCTCCAACGCCGGTGGCGCCGTCGGCTTCGTCCCGCCCGTCACCGCCGACGACGTCCGGCCGGACTACCTCAAACACCTCGTCGCCCTCGAAGCCCGCCTGATGCACCTGGTGGTCGGTCGCGACGAGGACGGCCGGGTCGCCGCCACCGCCTTCCTGGGCCGCAACACCCACCGCCTCCAGCGCCACTGGATCTGGGCGTACACGGTCATGGTGCACCCCCGCCTCCAGGGTCAGGGGTGCGGCCGGGAGCTGATGGCCGCGGTCGAGCGGGCCGGGCGCTCCTTCGACGGTATCGAGGCGATACGGCTGACCTGCCGGGGCGGCACCGGCGTCGACCGCTTCTACGCCTCCTGCGGCTACAAGGAGGTCGGCCGCGTCCCCGGGATGATCCGGGTGGCCCCGGGCGACGACCGCGACGACATCACCATGCTGCTGCCGCTCTGATGCGCGGGCGGCGGGGCCGGGCGGCGCCACCGGATGCCAGGAATGCCGGACACCGACCCCATGAGGGGGTATGGGACACCCCCTGGGCCGACCCCTTCGGTGCCCCATGTTTCACTGGATGCGCCCGCCCCTGTGGGGCCCTGTTGACCGGAAGAGTGGATTCGTCATGCTCCGCTACACCCTGAAGCGCTTCGGGATCTTCGCCGCCTGCTTCGTGGGCGTCGGACTGCTGGTCCAGTTCGGGATCGTGCCCAAGGGCGTGGGCGGCTCCAACGTCCTGTGGATGCTCCTGCTGGCCATGGTGATCTCGGCGCCCATCAGCTTCGTCGCCCTGCGCAAGGAGCGCGACCGCGCCTCGGAGACCGTGGTGGCCAAGGTCGACCGCACCAAGGCCCGGCTCGACGCCAACCGCAGCCAGGAGGACGCCGCGATCGACGCGGCCGCCGCCACCGGCAAGTCCGGCGGCTGACCCTCCCCCCACCCCGGCGCACCCGCCCCGGCAGGCAGGCCCCCGAGGCCGCCGCCGGGGCTTCGGCGTGTCCGGGGTGAAGGTGCCAGGGGCGCGGACCGATGGCCGGGCGCACCGGCGCACGGAAGGGGGCGCGTGAGGCGTTGCCCACTCCCCAAAGAAGTCCTTTGATGTTCCCAAAGTGCCGGTGTTAACGTATCCGTCATGATGACCGCAGCCGCGCACCGCCAGGCCAGGAGCATTCCGCTCGTGGCGCGTCTGCACGTCGACCTCTGCCGCTGCGTGTCGGCGGCGTGTCGCCGTCCGGCGGCCTGTCGCCGCACCTGAGACCCGCGCCCCGGCGGGGGCCGACGCCTGACCGCGTCACGCCGCTCAACCCCGCCGCCCCGGGCCCGGCCCGCGAGGGCCCCAGGTACCGACGCCGCCCGTGACGCCCGGCCGCACGGTCATCCCGTACGTCCGCCCCCGCGCGTTTCGCACCGCGCGGGAGCGCGTGCCCCGGGCACAGCCCTTCCGTCCCCCACCCCCACCGCATCCCACCGGAGTGTGTCCGTGTCCGCGCAGAACCCTGCCTCCGAGCCCAGCCCCGAGGACCGCCAGGCCAGACAGGCCGAGCAGCCCCGTTCCGGCTTCCGCATACCGAAGATTCCGTTCTGGGCCCAGATACTCGGCGGTCTCGTCCTCGGTGTACTCCTCGGCTGGCTCGCCCGCAGCCAGCAGATCGACTGGCTGGTCACCACGCTGGAGCAGGTCGGCGGCGTCTTCATCGGCCTGCTGAAGCTCGCCGTGGCCCCGCTGGTCTTCTTCGCGATCCTGGTCTCCATCACCAACCTGCGGAAGGTGAACAACGCCGCCCGGCTCGCCTCCCGCACACTGCTCTGGTTCATGATCACCTCGCTGATCGCGGTCGCCATCGGCCTCGTCATCGGCCTGGTCACCAACCCGGGCGCGGGCACCGGCCTCACCCCGAAGGACGGCGCGAAGCCGGAGAACACCGGCTCCTGGATCGACTTCCTCACCGGGATCATCCCGTCCGACGTGATCACGCCGTTCACCGAGCTGAACGTGCTGCAGATCGTCTTCATGGCCGCCGTCGCCGGTATCGCCGCGCTCCAGCTCGGTGAGAAGGCGCAGCCGATCCTCAACCTCAGCGAGTCGGTGCTGAGCCTGCTGCAGAAGGCCCTGTGGTGGGTCATCCGCCTGGCCCCGATCGGCACCATCGGCCTCATCGGCAGCGCCATCGCCACCTACGGCTGGGAGCTGATCGGCAAGTACGCGACCTTCACCGCCGACATCTACGTCGGCTGCGCCATCGTCCTGTTCGGCGTCTACCCGCTGCTGCTGTCGGCCGTCGCCAAGCTCAACCCGGTCCAGTTCTTCAAGGGTGCCTGGCCGGCGATCCAGCTGGCCTTCGTCTCCCGCTCCTCGGTCGGCACCATGCCGGTCACCCAGAAGGTCACCGAGCGGCTCGGCGTGCCGAAGGAGTACACCTCCTTCGCGGTGCCCTTCGGCGCCACCACCAAGATGGACGGCTGCGCCGCGATCTACCCGGCGATCGCCGCGATCTTCGTCGCGCAGATCTTCGACATCCAGCTCGGCATCACCGACTACCTGCTGATCGCCTTCGTCTCGGTCGTCGGCTCCGCCGCCACCGCCGGTCTCACCGGCGCCACGGTCATGCTGACCCTGACCCTCTCCACCCTGGGCCTGCCCATGGAGGGCGTCGGCCTGCTGCTGGCGATCGATCCGATCCTGGACATGATCCGCACCGCCACCAACGTGGCCGGCCAGGCCCTGGTCCCGGTCCTCGTCTCGGCGCGCGAGAACATCCTCGACCGCACGGCGTACGAGAACGCGACCAGCTTCGAGCTGGACGCCAAGGAAGCGCCCGCCACCGCCTGACCCCAGGTGTACGGCAGCCCGCCCCGCCCTCCCTCGGGAGAGCGGGGCGTTCGCGTGTCCGGGCTCAGCCCCGAGGGCGGACCGTCACCACGGTCGCCTCGCCCAGCACACCGGTCGCCGGGAATCGCAGGGTCGTCCGCTCCAGGCCGCGGGTCAGCTCGGCCAGCCCCTGGTCGCCGGGCTGGTGGCGCCCGTGCGCGTACCGGATGAACGAGACCCGGGTGCCCGGGGCCACCGGCGGGGCGGCCCGGTACTGGCGGTAGGTCATCGCGTCGCACCCCGAGTACCAGCCGCTCTCCGGTTCGTAGCCGGTGACCAGGAGGCAGGGCGTGCCGTCGGAGGCGAGGGCGCGGGCGACCGGGACCGTGGAGCGGGCCTGGCCGGTCGGGCCGGGCATCGCGCCGTGCGCCACCACCTGGGCCGTCCCGGCCGTCGTCATCAGCGCGAGGACACCGACGGCCGCCAGCAGCCGGCGCCGCTGCTCGCCGGCGACCTCGGCGAGCGCCTGCACGCCGAGCACGGTCAGCAGGACGACCGGCAGGTAGACGAAGCGGGGTTCGCCGTCGGTGGCCACCCCGAGCAGAACGAAGATCAGCACGGAGGTGAGCCCGAGAAAGGCCCACCGCCGGGTCTCCGGCCCCGGCTCGCTCCCCGCGCCCTCCCGCCGTGACCGCCGCAGCCGCCGCACCGCCGCGAACGCGACGACGAGCCCGCCCGCCATCACCACACCGCCGAGCTCTCCGGCGAGGCGGTACGGGAAGATCACCAGGTAGTAGAGGAGCCCGTCCCCGACGAACTGCCGCTCCGCCTGCGAGGTGGCCCAGAGGACCAGGCCGAGCGGCGACCCGGTGACCTGCGTCGCGTGCACGAAGTGCGGCACGAGACCGGCGAGGATCACGCCCCCGGCCATTGCCAGCTGGCGCCCCCGGGCCAGCCACGCGCGCGGCCCGTAGGCGAGCAGCGCCGCCAGCAGGATGGCGGCGAGGTTCCCGGCCACCCCGTACCGCACGTAGAAGGCGGCGAGGACGACCGGCGGGAGGGCCAGCAGGCGCGCGAGCCGGGGCGCTCCTGGGCGCGGGTCAGCAGGAAGACCGCGACGAGGAGCAGGCCGGTGCTGCCGATGTCGTTGAGGAACTCCGGCATACGGCGCAGGAAGCCGAGGCCGGAGAGGACGAGCAGGACGGTGAGGACGGCCCGGCGCGGGGTGGTCCAGCGGGCCGTCACGAGATAGGTCGTGGTCAGCATGGCGAGGGCGAGCAGCAGGGTCACCGCGCGCAGCGCGCCCACGTCGTCGTTCAGGCGCAGGGCGAGGGTGCCGAGCAGCGGCAGGCCGGGCGGGCGGTACTCGCCCCAGCTGGCGGCCGGCGGGCCGCCCTCGGTCCAGGAGCGGGCCTTGTTGGCGTAGACCGACTCCTCGTGGCCGATCCACGGCTCGTGGTCCTGGAGCAGGGCCCACACCAGTGCCGCCAGGCCGAGGAGGCCCGCGGTGAGGGCGCCGGGCGGGACGGCGGCGAGGCGGGTGCGGAGTGCCGGGGGGAGGCGGGGGAGGGTGGCCAGGGCCGTCAGGAGTCCGGCCCGGCCCCGCCAGAGGAGGGGAGCGGCGGCCAGGAGCAGGGGCCAGGGCTGCCAGCCGGGGAGCCAGCCGCCGACGCCGAAGGCGAGGACGAGCTGCTGGAGGGCGGCGAGCGCGGTGAGGGCGGCGCCGGTGCGCCAGAGCCAGAGGTGTGCCGGGGGGAGGCCCGGCCCGGGTATCGGGCCTGCCGGGCCGTCAGCCGCGGCCTCCGTGGAATGTGGGGCGGTCAGGACGCACCTCGCGAATCGGGCTGCCTCGCGTGGCGGGGGCGCGCGGGCGCGACGGCTCCGGGCACGCCGGAGGAGGGCCGGGGTGGCCCTCGGCGGCGAGTATGCCTGCTGGTATGCGGCGTTCGGGTGGCTTTGGGTAAGGGTTTGGCCACAGGTGCGCGGGAGGGCCCGTCAGGCCCAGGGGGTGTCTGGCAGATCCCGCACGGCGCCCACGGCGCCCGGCACGCGCCCCAAGCTCTCGGCTTCGCTCGACCAGGGAGGTGCCCCCTTCGCCGCACCGGACGAAGGCCCAAGTAGCTCCGTTACGAGGACCTTCGTCCGGCACGCCGAGAGCACGCACCGAACACCGCGGACGCCGCACAGGGTCTGTCAGGCACCCCCTAGTCGGCCGCGCCGGGTCCCGCGGGTCCGAAGACCTCTTCGCGGTGTGCGCGCCACCGGCTCAGCAGGCTCTCCATCTCGCGCCGCATGAAGTCGAAGAACTCCAGCGTCTCGGCCATCCGGCGGGCCGGCGGGGTGTCGGGGCCGAGCATCGCGATCCCGTCCCGCAGTGTGCTCGACCAGCGGACCAGCCGGGCGTCCCGGCTGGTCAGTGCCTCGTACCACTGGTCGGGGTGGAGGCGGTACCGGTCGCGCCGGGAGCCGGGCTCGCGCTCGCGGCGGACCAGGGTGATGCCGACGAGGTAGCCGATGGCGCCGGAGACGGCGGCCGGGCTGATCCGCAGCTGCTCCGAGAGCTGCGAGGAGGTCAGTACGCCCTCGGGCGAGGAGAGCAGCGCCCCGAAGACCCGGGCGGCCATCCGGGGCATGCCCGCCTCGACCATGTCGGCCGCGAACCGCTCGACGAAGAGCGACAGTTGCTCCTCGCCCGGCGCGTCGGTCGAGCCGGCGCCGGCGCTTCCGGCCGCCGCCTGGCTCCCGGTTCCGGTTCCGGTCTCCCTGTTCGCCTGGGGCACGGATTCCTCCCTCTCCTCCGCCTCACCGCTCCGCCCGCCCCCGCCTGACGGGTCATCGGCGCGGACCCGACTTTATACGCTTCCCCATCTTCACAAATTTGTGAACGTACCGTACGTTCACAAACATGACGACGAGCATCAGTGTCTCAGGGCTCCGGAAGACCTTCGGACGCACCTACGCTCTCGACGGACTGGACCTGGAGGTCGGGACCGGCGAGGTGCACGGCTTCCTCGGGCCCAACGGCTCCGGCAAATCCACCACCATCCGCGTCCTCCTCGGCCTGCTGCGCGCCGACGGCGGCACCGTCCAGCTCCTCGGCGGCGACCCGTGGCGCGACGCCGTCGCCCTCCACCGCCGCCTCGCCTACGTCCCCGGCGACGTCACCCTCTGGCCCAACCTCTCCGGCGGCGAGGTCATCGACCTCTACGCCCGCCTGCGCGGCCCGCTCGACCCGGCCCGCCGCGCCGAACTCCTCGACCGCTTCCAGCTCGACCCGGCCAAGAAGGGCCGTACGTACTCCAAGGGCAACCGGCAGAAGGTCGCCCTGGTCGCCGCCTTCGCCTCCGACGCCGAGCTGCTGATCCTGGACGAGCCCACCTCCGGGCTGGACCCGCTGATGGAGGAGGTCTTCCAGTCCTGCGTACGCGAGGCCCGCGACCAGGGCCGCACCGTGCTGCTCTCCTCGCACATCCTCAGCGAGGTCGAGACGCTCTGCGACCGGGTCTCGATCATCCGCGAGGGCCGCACCGTGGAGACCGGCACCCTCGCCTCCCTCCGCCACCTGGCCCGCACCGCGCTCACCGCCGACCTCACCGACCCGGCCCGGCTCCCCGACGGCCTCGGCCGCCTGCCCGGCGTCCACGACCTGCGCGTCGAAGGCCGCACCCTGCGCCTCCAGGCGGACGCCGACGGCCTCGACGCGGTGCTGCACGCCCTCACCCGGGCAGGCGTACGCTCCCTCGTCGCCACCCCGCCGACCCTGGAGGAACTCTTCCTCCGCCACTACCAGCAGGCCCCGGCCCGGGCCGACGAGCCCGCCACCCCCGAAGGAGCGGCCCGGTGACCACCGCGACCCTGCCCGCGGCCGCCCGCCCCACCGGCGGCAGCCGCCCCTTCGCCGGCACCGGAACCCTGTTCCGGCTCGACCTGCGCCGCGACCGCCTGCTGATCCCGCTCTGGCTGCTGGGCATCGGCGGCCTGCTCGCCGCCGGGCCGCCCGGGCTCGCCGCGCTCTACTCCACCGCCGCCGAACGAGCCCAGGCCGCCGCGAGCATGAGCGGCAACAGCTCGCTGCGCGCCCTGTACGGGCCGGTCTTCGGCGACTCCCTCGGCGCCCTGGTCGTCTGGCGGTACGGCGTGGTCGCCGCCGTCCTGGTCGCCGTGATGAGCCTGCTGCTGGTGGTCCGGCACACCCGGGACGAGGAGGAGAGCGGCCGCCAGGAGATGCTCTCCGCCGCCATGGTGGGCCGCCGCGCCCCGCTCACCGCCGCCCTGCTCACCGCCGTGGCCGCCAACGTCGCGGTGGCCCTCGTCGCCACCGCCGCGCTGATCGGCGAGGGCCCGCGGGGGGCCCTCGCCCACGGCCTGGCCCTCGGCGCCACCGGCCTGCTCTTCGCGGCCGTCGCCGCCACCGCCGCCCAGCTCACCGAGAGCGCCCGCCTCGCCCGGGGCATCGCCGCCGCCGTCCTCGGCGCCGCCTTCGTCCTGCGCGCCGCGGGCGACGCCGCCCGCGACGACGGCTCCTCACCGCTGAGCTGGTCCTCCCCGCTGGGCTGGGCGCAGAACGCCCGCCCGTTCGCCGGGGAGCGCTGGTGGGTGCTGGCCCTGTTCGCCGCGGCCACCGTCGCCCTGGCCGCCCTCGCCCACACCCTGGCCGGCCGCCGCGACCTCGGCGCCAGCTTCTTCCCGGCCCGTCCGGGCGCCGCCGAGGGGAGTCTCGCGACGCCCGGCGCGCTCGCCTGGCGGCTCCAGCGCGGCACCCTGCTCGGCTGGGTACTCGCCTTCGCCCCGGCCGCCGCCCTCTTCGGCAGCCTCGCCGACGGCGCCGCCGCCCTCCTGGAGGAGGACGACTCGACCCGCGAGATCCTGCTCCGCCTCGGCGGCGAACAGGCCGTCACCGACGCCTTCCTCGCCGCGATGACCGGCGTCTTCGGCATCCTCGCCGCCCTCTACGCCGTCGCCGCCGTCCTGCGCCTGCACACCGAGGAGACCGGTCACCGCGCCGAACCGCTCCTCGCCCACCCCGTCGGCCGCCTCCGCTGGGCCACCGGCCACCTCCTGGTCGCCTTGGCGGGACCGGCCGTCCTCCTGGCCACCGCCGCCCTGGGCCTCGCCCTCGGCCACGGCCGCGGTCTCCCCGCCCTCCTCCTCGCCTGCCTGGCCCAGCTCCCCGCCGTCTGGACCCTGGCCGCCGTCGCCTTCCTCCTCTACGCCTTCCTGCCCCGGTCGGCCCCGGCCGGCTGGGCGGTAGCCACGCTCTGCCTGCTCATCGGCTGGGTCGGCCCCGTCCTCGACCTGCCCGCCGTGGTCATGGACCTGTCCCCCTTCACCCACGTACCGAAGCTCCCGGGCGCCGACCCGGACTGGGCGCCGGTGGCCGTCCTGGTGGCGGTCGCGGCGGGGGTGCTGGCGGCGGGGCTCGGGAGGCTGCGGGGGAGGGATCTGCTGACCTGAGGCGGGGTCTGCCGCCCGGCGCCGGGGGTCACGGCTCGTGGGGAACCTCTTCGACCACGGTCTCCGCGAACCGCCACGACCCTCGGTTGCCGGACGCCTCGGCCCGCAGCCCCGTCTCCCAGGCGATACGGGCGGCCCGCTGCTGGGTCAGGCCGAGGTAGTCCTCCGGGTGCACCCGGATGTAGCCGCGGCGGTCGGCCGGGCCGGTCCGCAGGAGCTCGCGCAGCCGGGCCTCCTGCTCCTCCACCGCGGGCTGCCCTGCGGCACCTGCCGTGGCGGGGGCGCTCTCACCGCCGCTTTCGCGCCTCCGGCCGCGCCACGCCACCCAGCCCACGGCCGACAACGCCACCAGCATCAGCCCCGCCGCACCCGCCAACTCGGCGGCAGGGCTGTCCTGTCCGCGTGTCCGGGGGTGCACCTCCCCCTCGGGTCCACGAGCACGGTGAGCCGCCGCCCCACGTCGTAGAGGTCCGAGGTGGTCTCCATCTCACCCGGGACCGTGCTGCCGTCCTCCGCCCGCTCCAGGGTGTAGTAGGAGTGGCGCCCCTTACGGCCTTCGGCAGGGTCGAGCCGTTCCGCGACCACGGTCACCGCGACCTAAGGAGGCGCGGATCGCTGCCGCCGGTGAGGGCGACGGCGCTGGGGTGCTGGAACCCTTCCGGCGGGACGAGGCCGGTGACCAGTCGCCCGCTCGCCAGGCCGGGGTCCATCGCCACGACGGCGACCCGTGCCTGGGCGCCGGGGGTGTCGAAGAGATTGCCCCGGGAGACGTACAGGCGGCCGTCGCGCCAGGCCAGCCCGTCGCCGTTGCGCAGGAGTTCGCCGCCCAGGTCGACCTCGGCCACCTCCCGGCTCGCCGGGTCGACGCGCCAGAGCTGTCCCGTGTTGCTCTGCACGGCGAGGAGGTGGCGGCCGACGGAGATGACGCCGTTGAGATTGTGCTCGCCGTCGGTCCAGTCGATCCCGGCGGCCCGCACGTCGAGCCAGGGGCGCATGGGCCACCGGCCCTCGGAGCGGGCGACGCGGTAGACGACGGGCTTGAAGGAGTCGGTCACGTAGGCGACCCCGCCCGAGACCGGCGCCACGTCGTTGACGAAGCCGCCGGGCACTCCCTTCAACGTGGCGAGACCAGCAGGCTCACCTCGGGATCCTGCGGGAAGCGGGTCAACTCGTAGGTCAGGGCGAGCGGTCCGGCCTCCGGGTGGTCGACGCACTTGACGTTCATTGTCCGCGCCCGTACCGCGCCCGGTCTGCGCCCGGACCGTCCGCGGACCGGCCCGGCGCCTCAGGCGGCCTGCCCGGCCCGCTCGGCCGGGACGCGCCCGGCGGGCCTGCGGGCACGTACACCGCTACCTGGTGCGCCTCCATCCGTTCCACCGGCCCCGCCTGCCCCTGAGCCACGTCCACTCCCTCAACTCCGCACCGGCCTCCACCTGCCGCCAACCTCGCACGGCGATGGCCTGAAGCGCCGACCGGGCTATGAATCGGCTGGGGCTCGCACTGCCCGTGCCGGTCACCGATGGCCTCAAACGCCGGCCGGGCTAAAAAATCCAGCCCGGCCAATCCCCAGCCCGGCCGGCGTTTGAGGCCAATCCGTGACGGGCGCGAGGAGCCCGAGCCCCAGCCCGTCCCCAGCCCGGCCGGCGTTTGAGGCCAATCGGTGACGGGTGCGGGCCGACGCCCCGCGCCCGCCCCCAGCCCGGCCGGCGCTTGAGGCCGCCCCAGGGCCCACTGGCCCAGCTCAAGGCCCCCGCGCCGAGGAGTCCAACAAGCCGGGGCGCAGCCCCTTACCCTTGGACGGGACTTTTTGACTCAGGGAGGCGGACCGCGTGGCCGAGACGAAGTCCGGTCGGGGGACGGGGCGCTCCAAGCGTATGCCCCGCGAGGTGCGGGAGCGGCAGATGCTGGACGCCGCCGTGACCACGTTCGCCCGGCACGGCTACCGGGCGGCCTCGATGGACGGCATCGCCGAACTGGCGGGTGTCTCCAAGCCCTTGGTGTACCTGTACCTGAACTCCAAGGAAGACCTCTTCACCGCCTGCATCCGCCGCGAGGCGGCCGCGCTGGTACGCGCCGTACGCCAGGGCGTGGACCCGGCCACACCCCCGGACCGCCAGCTCTGGGAGGGCCTCGGCGCTTTCTTCACCCACACCGCCGAGCACCCCGACGGCTGGGCCGTCCTGCACAACCAGGCCCGCACCAGCGGTGAGCCCTTCGTCCGCGAGGTCGCCACGATGCGCGCGGACCTGGTCGCCTTCGTCACCCAGCTGATCGCGACCGCCGCCCGCGAGGCCCACGACGATCCGGAGCTGGGCGACCGGGAGGTGGTGGGCCTCGCCCACGCCCTGGTGGGCGCCGCCGAGTCGCTGGCGGGCTGGGCCAACACCGACGGCTCGGTCACCGCCAAGGAGGCGGCGGCGACGCTGATGAACTTCGCCTGGGCCGGCCTCGGCAACCTCATGGAGGGCGACCGCTGGACGGCCCGCCCGGCGAAGGACGCCCGGGGCTGACCCGCCCCGGACGGCCGTCCCGGCGCCTACTCGGGGGCCAGCGGCACCGCCCGCCCCGTCACGTGGAGCCGGCCGGGCGTGCCGTCCGGCCGGTCGGGGCCGCGCAGCTCGAAGTCGGGTCCCGCGGCCGCGTACAGCACGGTTGACGGGAGCAGCACGGGCGCGTGGAAGGCGGCGCTCGCGCGGACCGGACCGCGGACGCCGTGAGCGGCGAAGGCGCGGGCCGCCGTCCACATGCCGTGGGCGATGGCGCGCGGGAAGCCGAACGGCTTCGCGGTGAGGGCCGAGAGGTGGATGGGGTTGCGGTCGCCCGCGACGGCGGCGTAGCGGCGGCCGAGCGAGGCGGGCAGCCGCCAGGTGGACTCGACGGGCAGCACGGTCCGCTCCTCGTCACCCCCGCCCTTGGCGGCCGGGGCCTGCGCGCCCGCGTGCCGCGCCAGATAGGTGGAGCGCGAGGACCAGACGGCCCGCCCGGCGAGCCGCGCCTCGGTCACCACGACGGCCTCGGTGCCGCGCCGGTGCGGCCGGAACTCCTCCACATACACGACCAGTTCGGGCCGGTCGTCGCCGCGCAGCTCGCGGTGCTGGGTGATGGTGACCGAGGTGTGGACCAGCCCCATCAGCGGGAAGGGGAAGTCGCCGGAGGTCATCAGCCGCAACTGGAGCGGGAATCCGAGCAGGTGCGGATAGGTGACGGGCAGCACCGACTGCTCGTCGGGGACCCCGCCGGAGGCGAAGCCGCACAGTTCGGCGTAGGAGCGGAGCGCCTTGGGGTCGACCTCGGCGCGGGAGAGGACCAGCCGGGTGGCGGGCGGGGCGGCCCCGGCCGAGGCGCGCTTGAGCAGCGAGGTGGCGCCGCCCTTGACGAGCAGCGGCAGCAGCGCGGGCGGGGTGGCGAGGTGGATGTCGGTCATGGTCAGGCCCCCAGCATCGACTGGCCGCAGACCCGTACGACCTGCCCGTTCACCGCGCCCGACGCCGGGTGCGCCAACCAGGCGGTGGTCTCGGCGACGTCGATGGGGCGGCCGCCCTGCGCGAGGGAGTTCATGCGGCGGCCCGCCTCGCGGATGAAGAGGGGGACGGCGGCGGTCATCCTCGTCTCGATGAAGCCGGGGGCGACCGCGTTGACGGTGACGCCGTGCTCGGTGAGGGCGCGCGGGCCCAGAGAGCGGACCAGACCGACGATCCCGGCCTTGGAGGCGGCGTAGTTGGTCTGCCCGGAGTTGCCCGCCAGCCCCGCGATGGAGGCGGTGGCGACGATGCGGCCGCCTGGCCGGACCGTCCCGGCCTTGAGCAGGGCGTCGGTGGTGGTGAGGACCGAGGCGAGGTTGACGTCGATGACGGAGGCCCAGCGGTCGGCGGGCATGTTCTGCAGCCGCCGGTCGCGGGTGATGCCCGCGTTGTGGACGAGGATGTCGAGGCCGTCGGGGAGGCCGGCGGCGATGCGCTCGCCCGCGTCCTCGGCGGTCATGTCGAGCGGCAGCGCGGTCCCGCCGAGCCGGTCGGCGACGGCCGTCAGGTCGGCCTGGGCGGCCGGGACGTCGAGCACCACGACGTGTGCGCCGTCCCGTGCGAGCGTCGCCGCGACCGCCTCGCCGATTCCCCGGGCGGCCCCGGTGACCAGCGCGGTCCGCCCGGCGAGCGGCCGGGTCTCGTCGGCGAGGCCGCTCGTGATCCCCTCGGCCCCCTCGCCGCCCGGCCCGGTGGTGACGACCTGCCCGCTGACGTACGCCGACTTGGGCGAGAGCAGGAACCGCAGCGTCGACTCGGCGCCGGAGACGTCGGCGATCCGTACGAGGTGGACGGTCCGGCCCCGCCCGGCCTCCTTGCCGAGCGAGCGGACGAATCCCTCCAACGCCTGCTGGGCGGCGGCCTGGTGGTGGTCGGCCGGGTCGGGCTCGGTGCCGAGCACGACGATCCGGCCGCTGTCGGCGACGCCCCGCACGGCGGGGTGCAGCGCCCCGTGGACCGCGCCGAGCCCGGCGGCGTCCCGTACGCCGGTGGCGTCCAGCACCACGGCGGCCGGCCGCTCGGCGGCGGCGCGTACGTCGAGCCCGGTGCGGGCCAGCGCGGCGGCCAGCGCGTCGCGGTGGGTGGAGGTCCCGGCGGTGAGGTGGAGCAGCGGCCCGTCGAGGACGGGTTTCTCGGCCGACCAGCGGCGCAGCTCCGCGGGCTGGGGGAGCCCGAGGCGGCGGGTGGCGAACCGGCCCGGGGCGGTGTGGGTGAAACGCAGATAGCGGTCGGCCATTGTCGAACTCCCGGGTTGGTCGGTAATTTACTTCCGAGTAAGGTTACTCAAGGGTCAGGAGCTGGTCGAGATGAATCCGCCCCACCAGAACACCCCGGCCGCCGGCACCCCCGGCCCGGACGCCGCACCCACGCCGCGCGCCACGGGACTTCCCCGCCCGCGCCCGGTCGCCGTCATCGGCGGCAGCCGCATCCCTTTTGCCCGCTCCGACGGCCCGTACGCCACCGCCTCCAACCAGCAGATGCTCACCGCCGCCCTGGACGGCCTGGTCGAGCGGTACGGACTGACCGGTGAGCGGGTCGGTGAGTTCGTCGCCGGGGCCGTCCTCAAGCACAGCCGGGACTTCAACCTCGCCCGCGAGACCGTCCTCGGCTCCGCCCTCGACCCGCGCACCCCCGCCTACGACATCCAGCAGGCCTGCGGCACCGGCCTCCAGGCCGTCATCGCCGCCGCCAACAAGATCGCCCTCGGCCAGATCGACTCCGCGATCGCGGGCGGCTCCGACACCGCCAGCGACGCCCCGATCGGCCTCAACGACCGGCTCCGCCGCATCCTCCTGGAGGCCCGCCGCGCCAAGTCCACCGGCGCCCGCCTCAAGGCGCTCGCCAAGATCCGTCCCGGCCACGTCGTCCCCGACATCCCCCGCAACGCCGAGCCGCGCACCCACCTCTCCATGGGCGAGCACGCCGCCGTCACCGCCCGCGCCTGGGGCATCGCCCGCGAGGACCAGGACCAACTGGCCGCCACCAGCCACCAGCGGCTCGCCGCCGCCTACGAACGCGGCTTCCTCGACGACCTGGTGGTCCCCTTCCGCGGCGTCGCCCGCGACCAGAACCTCCGCCCCGGTTCCACCCCCGCCAAACTCGCCACCCTCAAGCCCGTCTTCGGCACCGCCCACCCCGGCGCCACCATGACCGCGGGCAACTCCACCCCGCTCACCGACGGCGCCGCCACCGTCCTGCTGGCCGGCGAGGAGTGGGCCCGGAGCCGGGGCCTGACCCCGCTCGCCCACCTCACCTGGTACGAGACGGCCGCCGTCGACTTCGTCTCCGGTGACGTCGCTGACTGCGTGCCCGAGGCCGACGGCCTGCTGATGGCACCGACCCACGCCGTGCCCCGGCTGCTGGAGCGCGCGGGGCTGACCCTCGCCGACTTCGACCTGGTCGAGATCCACGAGGCGTTCGCCTCCCAGGTCCTCGCCACCCTCGCCTCCTGGGAGGAGCAGGGCCTCGGCACTGTCGACCGCGACCGCCTCAACGTCGCCGGCTCCTCCCTCGCCACCGGCCACCCCTTCGCCGCCACCGGCGCCCGCATCGTCGCCACCCTCGCCAAGCTGCTCGCCGAACGCGGCGGGCCCGGCCGGGGGTTGATCTCCATCTGCGCCGCGGGCGGCCAAGGCGTCACCGCGATCCTGGAGCGCCCCTGACCGGCCCACCCCGGCCCCCGGGCGTACCCCGGAGGCCCACCGACAGGGGAGGCGCGGCGCGCACCCGTCCACCCGCGCCGCGCCGCGTCTCCCCGTAACCCCACCCGGCCGGGGCGTTCGCAACACGTCCCCCGACCGCACACCCCGCCGACTCCACCCGACTCGACGTCCGAGAAACCCTCGTGCGCACCGGTGCCCGCCCCCGTGGAGACACGACCCGAAGGCCGCACCGGACGCCGTACCGGCACACCGGTCCATCGGACCGGGACGCCGACCGCCCGCCGAGCCCACCTGCCGAGGAGCCGCCCTCATGACCGCGCCCACCACCCCGCCCCCCGCCCCGCTCGCCCGCACCACCGGCGAGGACGGACGCCCCCGCCTGGTCGAACCGGAGCTGCGCCGGGTGGACGGAGCGGTCCGCGAGGCCGCCGTGCCGCCCTTCGCCCCGCCGGTCGCCACCGGCTCGCTCGCCGACATTCCCTTCGACAACGCCCGCGAGGCGCCCGGCGAGGCGGTCCTGTCGCGGAAGGACGACGCCGGACGCTGGCGGGACCTGACCGCCGCCGACTTCGCCGCCGACGTGCTCGCCGTCGCCAAGGGCCTGGCCGCCACCGGCCTGGAGCCCGGCGACCGGCTCGCCATCATGTCCCGCACCACCTACGAGTGGACCCTGCTCGACTTCGCCGCCTGGGCCGCGGGCCTGGTCACCGTCCCGGTCTACCCGACCTCCTCCGCCTTCCAGACCCGCTGGATCCTCCAGAACTCCGGCGCCGTCGCCCTCGCCGTCGAGACCGCCGAACAGGCCGCCGCCATCGGCCCCGAACGCGACCGGCTCCCCGACCTCGCCCACGTCTGGTCCTTCGCCACCAGTGCCAAGGACCCGGTGGGCGACCTCGGCCGCCTCAAGGACGCCGGACGCGCGATCCCCGACGAGGAGATCACCGCCCGCCGTACCGCGCTCACCCCGGAGACCACCGCCACCCTCATCTACACCTCCGGCACCACCGGCCGCCCCAAGGGCTGCGTGCTGACCCACGGCAACTTCTTCGCCGAGGTCGACAACGCCATCGAACTCCTCCACCCCGTCTTCAAGTCGGTCTCCAAGGACCCCGCCTCCACCCTCCTCTTCCTGCCCCTCTCGCACGTCTTCGGCCGCATGGTCGCCATCGGCTGCCTCCGCGCCCGGGTCCGCCTCGGCCACGCCCCCAGCATCAAGACCGACGACCTCCTCGCCGACCTCGCCGGATTCCGCCCGACCTTCCTCCTCGCCATCCCCTACGTCCTGGAGAAGGTCTTCAACACCGGCCGGGCCACCGCCGAGAAGCTGGGCCGCGCCGCCTCCTTCGACCGCGCCGCGCGGATCGCCCGCTCCTGGGGCGAGGCCACCGAGGCCCAGCAGCACGGCACGGGCCCGGGCCCCGGTCTCGGCCTGCGCACCGCCCGCGCCCTCTACGACCCGCTGGTCTACCGCCGCATCCGCGCCGCCCTCGGCGGCCGCGTCCGCTACGCCATCTGCGGCGGCTCCCCCCTCGGCCGCCGCCTCGCCGCCTTCTACGCCGGAGCGGGCATCGAGATCTACGAGGGGTACGGCCTCACCGAGACCACCGCGGCCGCCACCACCACCCCGCCGCTCAAACCGCGCCTCGGTACGGTCGGCTGGCCCCTGCCCGGCGGCCGCGTGAAGATCGCCGACGACGGTGAGGTGCTGCTCGGCGGCGGCCACGTCTTCACCGGCTACTGGGACGCCGAGGCCGGCGAGGTCACCCGCGGCCCCGTCGACGGCTGGTTCGCCACCGGCGACCTCGGCTCCCTGGACGAGGACGGCTACCTCACCATCACCGGCCGCAAGAAGGACATCCTCATCACCACCGGCGGCAAGAACGTCGCCCCGGCCCCGCTGGAGGACTGGCTCCGCGCCCACCCGCTGGTCGGCCAGTGCATGGTCGTCGGCGACGACCGCCCGTACATCACCGCGCTGCTGACCCTGGAGCCGGAGGGGATCGCGCACTGGCGGAGGATGCGGAAGAAGGAGGCGCTGACCACCGAGGAGCTGGTGCGCGACGCCGAGCTGCTCGAAGCGCTCCAGAAGGCCGTGGACGACGCCAACAAGCTCGTCTCGCGCGCCGAGTCCATCCGCCGCTTCACCGTGCTGTCCACCGGCTTCACCGAGGAGGGCGGCCACCTCACCCCGTCCCTGAAGATCAAGCGCCCGGCGGTGGAGAAGGACTTCGCCGAGGAGATCGAGGCGCTGTACCGGAAGTGAACCCGGGCGGGCGGTGCGCGCCCGCCGGGAAAGGCAGGAGCCCCGTCCCCTCCGCCGAGGCGGAGGAGCGGGGCTCCTTGGGTACTGCTATCGGGACCGGATCAGTCAGCCACCTCCTGCTGAGCGGATGCTCAGAGGGGGTTGACGTTCTCCGCCTGCGGGCCCTTCGGGCCCTGCGTGACGTCGAAGGTCACGGCCTGGTTCTCCTCGAGGGAGCGGAAGCCGTTGGCGTTGATCGCGGAGTAGTGGACGAAGACGTCGGGGCCTCCGCCTTCCTGGGCGATGAATCCAAAGCCCTTTTCGGCGTTGAACCACTTCACGGTTCCGGTAGCCATAAGCCCTCCTTGGGCCAAAGGGTTGCCCTGCTCCAGAACCTGCAAGTGTGAAAACAAGTGCAAAAGTCTGAAAATGACGAGAGCCTGCGGTCACATGCTCCGCAGGCTCTGTACTGCAAGGGAAACCAAACTGCAACTTGCGGCGAGCCTAGCACGCAGGAGCTCGGCACCGGTAGAGGGAAAGATCACTTCACCCAGATGTTTGATTGCCGCAGGTCAGGCGTTGACAAACGGACACCTGGCGTACCCGGGCCGACGTGTCGGCCGCTCGCCCGGCGGCCCCCGGCGGACGTGTCATCCACGGCAGGGCTAGCCTCACGAGGTGGACAATTCTCGCGCTGACGTACCCGACGACCATCTGACCGACCCCAGCGCGCGAGCGCACCGCGAAGCGCCCGCCGGGCAGGCCCGCAGCAGGCCCCGTGTCGGCCACATCCAGTTCCTCAACTGCGTCCCCCTCTACTGGGGCCTCGCCCGCACCGGCACCCTGCTCGACCTGGAGCTGACCAAGGACACCCCGGAGAAGCTCTCCGAGCAGCTCGTCGCGGGCGACCTGGACATCGGTCCGGTCACCCTGGTCGAGTTCCTCAAGCACGCCGACGGCCTGGTCGCCCTGCCCGACATCGCGGTCGGCTGCGACGGGCCCGTCATGTCCTGCGTGATCGTCTCCCAGCTGCCGCTGGAGCAGCTCGACGGCCGCCGGGTCGCCCTCGGCTCGACCTCCCGCACCTCCGTCCGGCTCGCCGAACTGCTGCTGGCCGAGCGGTACGGCGTCACCCCGGACTACTACACCTGCCCGCCGGACCTCGGCTCGATGATGCAGGAGGCCGACGCGGCCGTCCTCATCGGCGACGCCGCCCTGCGCGCCAGCCTCCACGACGCCCCGCGCCTGGGCCTGCAGGTCCACGACCTGGGCCAGATGTGGAAGGAGTGGACCGGCCTGCCGTTCGTCTTCGCCGTCTGGGCCGCCCGCAAGGAGTACCTCGCCGAGCAGGAGCACGTGGTCCGCCAGGTACACCAGGCGTTCCTCGCCTCCCGCGACCTCTCGCTGGAGGAGGTCGGCAAGGTCGCCGAGCAGGCAGCCCGCTGGGAGGCGTTCGACGCCGAACTCCTGGAGCGCTACTTCACCACCCTCGACTTCCGCTTCGGCCCGGACCAGCTCGGCGGTGTGCATGCCTTCGCCTCCCGGATCGGGGCGGGGGAGGTCCCGGTGTCGCTGCTGCCGCCGGCCTGAGCGGGCGGCCCGCCTACAGAGGGGTGGTGACGGTGGCCAGTTCGCCGTTGCCCAGGTGGAGCATGCCCTTGCCGGGGGCGACCTGGCCGCCGACCTGGCCGCGGGAGACCCGCACGCCGATGAGGTCGCCGGAGGAGGAGTCCTGCGGGGAGAGCAGGATGCCGCGGCGGGCCTTCTTCGCGTCGACCTGCCAGCCGGAGAAGCCGCTGCAGACGTCCTCCTCGTCACCGGCGATGACCAGGGCCAGGCCCCGCTCGGAGCCGCGCTGGATCAGCTTCTTGAACTGGCCCTCCGCGTCGCAGTCCTCCAGGACCTCGCCGTCGTCCACGACGACCACCACCGGCGTCTCAGGCGTGGGCTCCGCCTCGTCGATCAGCTCCTCGAACTCGTCCTCGTCGATGTCGTCGCCGGTGAACACCTTCAGGACCTGCTCGTGGCCCTCCAGCTCCCGCAGCGGGGAGCGGCGCGGCGCCGCGACGACCAGCCGGACGCCCTGCGCCAGGAACGAGCGGGCCATGTTCATGAGGACGGTGGAGCGGCCCGACTTGGCCGGGCCCGCGATCACGAACGCCGGTACGCCCTGCGCCAGGTCGGGCCCGTGGCCGGTCAGCTCGTCGCCGCCGACACCGACCAGCGCCCACAGCCTGGACCGGGACGCCTCCTGGTCGCGCAGCTCCCACGCCTCGTCGAAGGAGATGCGCGCGGGCAGGGTGTCGACCCGGAACGGGCGGTGGGCGCGCGGCACGCCGGCGTCGCGGGCCTGGGCGGCCTCGCCGATGGCGGTGATGGCCGCGGCCTGGCCCTGGCCGGTGGCGTCCTCGGCGAGCAGCGCGAACTGCGTCTCGGTGCCGAACTCGTTGCGGTAGCCGCGGCCGGGCGGGATCTCCTCGGGGACCTTGCGGGTGGGGATGCCGAGCATCGAGAAGTCGGAGCGGTCGGCGAGCCGCAGCCCGTACTTGTCCTCGGTGAGGGAGGCGATGCGGCCCACGAGGAGCTGCCGGTCACCGGTGATGATCATGTGGAGGCCGACGCTCGCGCCCTCCCGCATGATCGTGGTCAGTTCGTCGGTGAGGGAGCCGTGGTCGACCTCGCCGAGCGTGGGCAGCCACCCCTCCCAGCGGTCGAGCAGGCAGACCAGGTGCGGCAGCCGCTCGTCCTCGGCGGCCGCGGCCCGCTGCTCGCCGATGTCGGCGAAGCCCGCCTCGGCCAGCAGGTCCTGGCGGCGGCCCAGCTCGCCCTTGAGCCGGCTGATCAGGCGCACCACGCGCTCGGTCTGGTTACGGCCGACGACGGCGCCGGTGTGCGGCAGCCGGGTCAGGGCGTTGAGGGCGCCGTTGCCGCAGTCGATGCCGTAGAGGTGGACGTCGGCGCAGGAGTGCGTACGGGCCAGGGAGGCGGCGATGGTCCGCAGGACCTGGGAGCGGCCCGAGCGGGGCGCGCCGCCGATCATCAGGTGGCCGAAGGTGGCGAAGTCGACCACCACCGGGCGGCGGGCCTGGTCGGCGGGGAGGTCCTCCACGCCGTACGGGGCGGGCGGGAGCGCGCCCGGGGCGAGCGAGGCGTGGACGGGGGCGGGGATCTCGTCGAGCAGCAGGGTCTCGGAGAGCGCCGGGAGCCACGGGCTGTGCTGGGCGGGGATGGCGAGGGTGGTGTTGGCCTCGCGGACGGCGTCGACCAGGACCTTCAGGTCGGTGATCTCCTCCTCCTCGCGGGCCTCCACCTTCGGCTTGGTGAGGGCGGCTCGCCCCAGGTCCGGCCAGCCGAGCGTGCCCACCCAGGGGGTGAGGAGCCGCGGGTCGGCGGCGCCGGGGCGGCGGCCTCCGACGCGGCCGGACTGGAAGGGGACCAGGGAGGCGTGGCCCAGGCGGACGTAGGCGCGACCCGGGGTGGACTTGGAGATGTGTCCGGCCTCGGGGGAGTCGATGACGTCGCTGGACTCGCCGCCGTCGGTGACGCGCAGGGCGATGCGGAGGTTGGTGTTGGCGCGGATCTCGGGCGAGACGACACCGCTGGGCCGCTGGGTGGCGAGCAGCAGGTGGATGCCGAGCGAACGGCCCCGCTGCGCGATGTTGACCAGGCCGGTGACGAAGTCGGGCAGGTCGCGGACCATCGAGGCGAACTCGTCGATGACGATGAGGAGTCGGGGCACCGGGGTGTGCGAGGGGTCGCGGCGGACCAGGTCCTGGTAGTCCTCGATGTCCTTGGCGTCGGCGTCGGCGAGGATGTGCTCGCGGCGCTTCAGCTCGGCGCCCAACGACTCCAGGGCCCGTTCCACCAGGTGGGCGTCGAGGTCGGTGACCATGCCGACGGTGTGCGGCAGCTTCACGCAGTCCTTGAACGCCGAGCCGCCCTTGTAGTCGACGAGGACGAACGTCATGTTCTCCGGCGTGTTGGCGACCGCGAGCGCCGCCACGATCGTCTGGAGCAGCTCGGACTTACCGGAGCCGGTGGTACCGGCGATCAGGCCGTGCGGCCCGTCCTTGCGCATGTCGATCCCGAACGGGCCGTCGTAGGACTCGCCGATGACCGCCATCGTGGACTGGCCGCCCATCCGCCAGCGGGCGGTGATCGCCTCCGGGGTCGGCGGCTCCAGCTGGAGCACGTCGAGCAGGCGGCTGGAGCCGGGCAGGGCGGAGTCCTCGGTCTCGCCGCTGATGTCGCGCAGCGGGGAGAGGGCGCGGGCCAGCCGCAGGCACCAGGCGGCGGAGACGAACTCGGGGCGGACCAGGGTGCGCTGCTCGGAGCCGTTCTCCTCGACCCGCAGCCGCAACTGCTCCTGGCCCGCCTCGGCGTCGGCACGCCCGGTGGGGTGCCAGGCGCGGAACGAGGGGAAGGCGCCCGGGCGTTCCGGGCCCGGGGCCGCCCCGGCGGGGGCGGGGTGCAGGGCGGGCTCCAGTTCGCGGGGCTTGGGCTCGGCGACGACGACGGCCAGGCACTCGCCGGGCAGGAACCGCTCCTCGGTGTCGAGGCAGAGGGCGTAGATGTGGACCTCGGGGCCCTCGCGCAGCAGCCGGACCACGCCCGGCAGGGAGCGCAGGCGGCGCGAGCCGTCCCAGACGACGACGATGTCCGGGTCGGAGAAGCCGGCGTTCTGGCCCCGGTTCTCCTGGAGCGCCTTCTGGCGGGCGTCGAGGATCTGGGTGAGTTCGCCGATCCGGGCGCCGACCGTCTCGGCGTCCGTGCCGATGAGGAGGTTGACGTCCTGGCTGCCGGCCGGACGGCAGTGCGGCAGCCACCGCGTCCACTCCCAGTCGGGCTGGGCGGTCGCCTCGGTGAGGACGTAGAACTGCACGTCCATCGGGCTGTGCAGGGCCGCGGTCTGGGCGACGGCCCAGCGGCCCATGGCCCGGCCCGACTCGCCAGGGCCGGCCATGCCGACCACGCCGAGCTGGCGCAGCGGCAGGGTGACCGGGGCGTCCTGGATGCGCCAGGTCACCTCGCGCCGGTGCTCGTCCTGCTCGGGGTCGTCGAGGACGACCTCGGAGGGCAGGTAGCCGGTGCCGACGCGCAGCAGCAGGTGGTCCTGGTCGGTGCGGCGCCGCTCCCACAGGCGGGTGCGCGGGCCGGTGCACAGCGACAGCACCGACGCGGGGTCGGGCACCGCCTGGCGGCGGTCGAGCCGTTCGGCGACCAGGGCGTCGCGGGCGTCCTGCTGGATGCGGGCCTTGGTCTCCTTGTACTCCTTCACCATCTTGGCGTGCGAGCGGCGGCCGTGCTTCTTGTCCATGAAGTAGTTGCCGAAGAGCATCACGGGGCTCAGCAGCGCCATGATCATGTAGTACCAGCGACCGAAGATCGCCACCGCGACCACCGCGCCGACCAGCGGGAAGAGTGCCATCAGCCAGGGCAGCGGCCGCGCCTCGTACTCCTTGGGGCGGCTCGGCAGGTGGAAGCGGGTCTGCCGCGTCGGGGGGCGGAGCCTGGGCGGGCGGTTGTAGTCGAGGCCGAGGCCGTCCTCGGACCACTTGAGCGCCGCGTTGGGCGGGGCATAGCGGTTCAGCTCCAGCAGGGTGTTGCCGATGGCTATCTGGCCGCCCAGGGGCCAGCTGTCGCCCTCGATCGGCTCGCCGTCGAGGGTGATCTCCCGGTCGCCGCGCGGCGGGCGGACCTTGCGCGGGTCGCCGTCGGGGAGGGCGAGGCCGTCCTTGATGTCCTTGGCGCGCTGCTTCTCGCGCTTCTTGGCCTCCCGCTCCTCGCGCTTGACGCGCTTGGCCCGTTCCTTGGGCGTCTCGCCGGGCGGGGGCTCGGTGGGCGCCGGCTCGTTCTCCTCGCTGGGGGAGACGGACTCCTGGTGCACGGCGACCTGGCAGGTGCCGTCGGTCGCCACCGACAAGGTCAGGGCGCGGGCGTCGAGTTCGGGGTCGTCGATGCGCAGGCGGGCGGCGCGGCCGCTGCCGATGTCGTAGCGGCCGACGCCCAGCCGGTGGACGGAGCCCGCCGACGGGCCGCCGACGACGCGGAGTTCGACCAGGCCGGAGGGCTCGCCGGGCAGGCAGCCCGCCGGGTCGTGGAGGCTGACGACCGCGCCGTCGCGCAGCGGCGAGGTGGTGATGGTGGCGCCGGGGTCGACGGGATAGCCGTCGACGAAGATCTGCGGGCTGCCGTCGCCGCCCGCGGACCCCTGGCCGATCGGGACGACCTGGCCGTTCCCGGCCGCGCCGAGGCTGTCGGCCAGTTCGCGGGCGATGGCCGCCGCGGGGGCTTCCGGGTCGGCGTCGAGGACGACGTCGGTACTCTCCCCGCCGAAGGGGTCGACGACGGTCAGAGTCAGGCGCACGGCTGCTCGGCCTCCTACAGTTCCCCCGTGCCCGCTTCCTGGACGCGGGCCACCGATGAGCCGACGATATCGGTCGGGTTCGGTCCCCGGGCAACGGGCCGCTGTGGGGAAAACGTGGATGCGCCCCTCTCTGCCCGCGCCAAGCCGCAGGTACGGGGCATTCGGGGCGCCGGGGTCGGGGAGAGGCTGTCATGGTGCTGTCACAACCCGGTGGGGGCGGGGGGAACGGGGGTGCCCGCTCGCGACCCCCGCCCGTAAGCTGCTGGCTCAAGAGCGGACGATCGTACCGGTGGCCGCGCGCGCCGCGCGGGCGGTACCGGACCGCACCAAGGGAGCCACGGGGGCCTGCCCTGCGGCGAGTTGAAAAGGGGAGCGCCTCATGGCCAAAGACCTTGACGTCACATACCAGGACATGCGGGATGCGGCCAAGCATGTCGTCAAGGAGAAGGACAAGCTCAACGAGAAGCTGGACGGCCTGCGCAAGTACATCTCGAACCTGGTCGAGTCCGGCTACGTGACCAAGAGCTCGTCCAAGGCGTTCGACGAGAACTTCGACGACTTCACGAAGGGCGCCAAGAAGACCATGGAGGGTCTGGACGGCATGGGCGACTACCTGACCATGGCCGCCGACAAGTTCGAGCAGATCGACGACGAGCTGGCGAAGTCCGCCAAGAAGTAAGGCGGACGCGCCGCCTGCCGCGAGCACGGAGCCCTGGCTTCCCGGCCCCCGGGAAGCCGGGGCTTCCGGCTTGCCCGGGGGCGTACGGCAGGTGGGGGCCGGTCAGCTGCGAGCGTCCGGGGCGGTCCGGTCCGGCGTGGGGTTGAGCCACAGCCCCGCCGCGACCTCGTCCAGCTCCTCCAGCCGCGAGGCGAGCCGCGCCGGGTCGTGGCAGACGGTCCGCAGCATCACGTCCCTGCCGAACTCGGCGGACCGCCAGGCGTAGGTGAGCGTCACCATGAGCGTGCCCTCACCGGTGCCCCGATAGCGGATCCCGCGCACCCCGGGCCCGATCCGCCCGCTCACCGCCTCGACCTCGGTCTCCCGCACGGGCGAGGGGAGATACGCCTGGGCGACCGTCCGCAGGGTCTCCTCGGCGTCGCCCTCCGAGGGGACGGCCACCGCCCAGAACGGCAGGGGCACGAGCCGCGGGTCGTCCACGTACAGGAAGTACCGGTCCGCCTCGACCGTCCCCGGCAGGTCGGCCGCGAAGTTCTCCACCGCACCGGCGAGCGCCCGCCGCTCGTGGCGCCCCCACTCCAGGCCGCTCAGTTCCCACATCCCTTGCGAGACGGTCCTGGCGAAGCTCCTGCGGGCTCGCTCGCTCGGCCAGGTCGCGGGCAGCAGGACCCAGTTGGGGTGTTCGTCACCGGACTCCAGGAAAATCACGCGTACCTCCAGCGGAACGTGGTCATCACCGCGTCGAACAGGCCCACCAGAGCGTCGGCGAGTTCGCCGTGCGGCCCTTCGCCGGTGAGCACGCTGAACGACACCGTCACCCAGCGGCCCCCCTCGGGTCCCGGTACCGGGAAGACGTAGTCGACGTGGCGCGAGTCGTGCTCCACGCCCCGGGCGGGATCGGCCGCGACCACCCCCTCCGTGCGCACCCCTGGCGCCCCGTCCACCTCGGTGGCCTCCGCCTCGCGGCCCGCGCCCGGCGAGCGCAGCAGACCTGCCACCAGGTCGTCACGGGGGCCGGAGCCGGGCGCCCGCAGCCGCTCGGAGACGACGAAGGAGGCGGCGAGCAGGTGCCCGCGCACCCGCCGGACCGGCAGGTAGAGCGAGTGGGCGTGCGCCTCGCGGGCCTGGCGGACGGCCTGGTGCAACTCCTTGTGCAGCGCCATCCGGGCCTCCGTACGCCGGTCCCGCGGCAGCTCCTCTGGGAGATCGCGCACGGCGCCGTCCACGAGGGCGCGCAGGGCCTCCTCGGTGCCCTCGCGCAGCGGGATCAACTCCCAGCCAGGGGGCGGAATGAGGGTGTAACCGGTGGGGGAGGCGGCGGGGGCGTCGGTGGCCGCCGTCCCCTCACCTCTCGCGGGGGCGCCTTCAGGGGCGGGCATCGCGGTTCCTTTCGACGAGGGCGAGGGCACCGGCGAGGAGCGGTACCCCGGGGGCGGCGAGGACGCCCGGCCAGTAGCCGGTGACCAGGGCCGGGAGGAACAGGATCCAGGACATGGCGAGCACCCAGGTCAGCCCCTCGGGGCGGGTGCGGCGCCACGGGTGGCGCACCAGGATCACCAGCAGCGTGAGCTGGGCGGCGCTGACCAGCACCCGGTGACCCCCCACGTACCACTCCGCGAGCGACGGGGTGAGCAGGCCGAGGATCACGTAGCCGACGGCCCCGACGACGGGCGCCACACAGCACAGGCGCGCCAGGTTCCGGACCGGACGGGCCACCTGGGGGATCGCGCGCTCGGGCATGTAGGGCATGGGAGCTCTCTCCGCGGTGGGGCCGGCACGACAGTCACCAGGCGTTGCTGATCGGGGGCCGCCAGGTCTCGCCCTTCCACGTGTTGTACGGCTCCAGGAACGGCTTGTCCGGGAGAGCCGGCACGGCGTTGTGCAGGGCGGCGAAGGCGTCGCTCTGCCCGAGCGACTTGTCCCCCAGGTCGACGGCGAGGCCGCCCCAGGCGGCGGCCTGCGCCAGCCCCTGGCCCGCGCGCGCCGCCGCCTGCGTACCGGAGCTGACGGCCTGCGGCAGCGCGTCCACGTTCCTGGCGACGTTGGCCGCGAGGCTCGCGACCTCCTCGTCCCCGAGGTGGAGGAGGCGGGTGGCGTTGCTGACCGGGCCCGGGTTGATGGCCGCGTTCGCGGCGTCGTCGAGGATGCCCCTGCGGACCTGGTTCATCGCGTCCCGCAGGCCGTTCCTGGTGAAGGCGCCGCCCTGGGTGGTGGCGAGGGCGTTCCTCAGTTCGTCCATGACCCCTCGGTGCGTGCGCATTCCCGAGACCAGCCGGGCGGAGCGGGCGGAGGAGCGGGCGGCGGTACTGGCCCCTCGCAGCATCCCCAGGCCGACCCGGCCGACGCCCATGGTCAGCAGGCCGAACGAGTCGATGGCCACGTCCATCCAGCTCGCGTCGCCGGAGGCGACCAGGAGCAGGCGGGTGCCGACGACGACTATCCCGGCGAGGAGGAGGGCGAGGCCGACACCCGGCAGGGAGATGAAGATCGCCACGATCGCCAGGGCCGTGGCCACCCACCCGATGACGTCGATGACCACCTTGATCCAGTCGGCGTTCTCGTGGACCCAGCCGATCAGGTCGTCCCAGGGTGAGTCCTCCACACCGTCGTTGTTGATCGCCTCGCGGATCTCGCGGGCCCGCTTGTTGCCCTGGGTGTCCCGCTCGGACAAGACCTTCGCCAGGTCGGTGCGGTAGCCACGCAGCGGGTCGCTCTCGCGGTCGGTCGGGGCCGGGTCCGCGCTCTTCTCCTTCGCCGCCTTGTCCTCCGCCTCGATCTCCTCCTGGCGGGTGGCGGCGTTCTTGCAGATCGTGTCGGCCTCGGTCTGGAACCCTTCCAGCTCGTCCGCCCACTTGCCGAGCGGGACGACCACACGCCCGTACCGGTCGGCCACGTCCCGGAGCTGGCCCTCCAGAACCTCGGCCTCCTCCTTCAGCGTGGTCGCGTACTTGCCGCGCAGCTCGTCGTCGTCGCGGATGCCCTTGAGGCGGTCGGCCTGGTCGTCGAGCTCCTCACGAACGTTGGTGAGGTGCTTGATCTCGTCGCGGACGGCCTCGGGGTCGCCGGGGACCGGGTCGGTGTCCGAGAGGGGCTGCCAGTCGGTGCGGCGGGTCCTGGGCGGCGCCATCAGCCCTTGGCCGCCTTGCGCAGTTCGCGGGCGAGTTCGGCGTCCGCGCCGGTGAAGCCGGCGATGGTGCTCTTGACCAGGCTCTGGACGCTCTTGGCACCTTCGATCATCTTGGCGCGCCGGTCGTCCCAGTTGTCGACGAAGTCGTCCATCGCGTCGGAGAGCCGGTCGTGGCCCCAGTCGTTCCGCATGTCGTCGCGGCGGTTCTCCAGATTGCGGAGGGCTCTGCCGATGCCCTTCAACGCCTTCTCCGACTCCACCAGTAAGTCGACGTTGACGATCACGTCGGAGTCCCGTGCCATGGCGGTCCACCCCTTCCCCCGTCACCTGGGAGCGTCGGCACGCTCCCTGCCGCCCTCCTCGCGTGCCTCGGCCGATCCGGGGCGGACAGGGCGCGAGAAAAGGGCGGTTGAGTGGATCGAACCCGGGTCGTGGCTGTTGCGCAAGAGGGCGTGGGGCGAAGCCGCGGGCCGACGGGACGAGACCCGCTCAGAGCGTCAGGCTCTCCGCCATCTCGTCCACCATCGGGACGAGCACCTCGTCGAGGGCGAAGTCGTCCCAGGAGCACAGGCGTTGGGGAGAGGGGCGGGGCTGGTCAGAGGACCAAGGTCGGTGCCATGTTGTCCACGATGGCGGTGATCGGTTCGTCGAGGACGGGTTCGGTCCAGGAGCAGGTGAGGACCAGGAGGCCCTTCTCGCCCTTGGGCTGGACGCCGTAGGCGAGGGTGCGGATGACGGGGCGGGAGCCGAAGAGGCGCTTCTTCTCGCCGATGATGTTCTGGCGGATGCGGACGGCGGGGCCGAGGGGGAGCTCCGTGTACTCGATTTCCGGCGGGCCGAAGTCGTGGGAGGCGAAGTGCTCGGCCATCCACTGAGGGGTCACCTCGGGCGCGGTCTTGTCGGGGAGGATGGCGTCGATCTCGGCCAGCGCCACCGATTCGTTGAAACCGCTCACGTAGCAGGCGAAGGCGCCCAGTGGCGTCCGGGTGGCGCTGTCCTTGGTGACGGCGCGCAGATCGCGGGCGATCCGCTTGACGTCGGCCGGCTGGCCGTCGGCGGCGTACCGGGCCGCGAGTTCCGCCGCCGTCCGGTCGGCCCAGGAGCCGAGGTCGAAGGACGGGTCGGCGTAGGGGAGCGGGACCCAGCCCTCGTGGTGGTTCACGCCGAGTTCGGAGACGTCCATCAGCGGTCGGTCCTTTCTGTTTCCGTGTCCGACGGCGCGGAGCCGTCGGGGAGCAGCAGCCGGTAGTCCCGGGGCTGCGCGGTTTGGGTCACTGGGCTTGGTCCTTCCAGGAAACCGGACGTTCGAAGTACAGGCGGCTGCGCAGGTGGTGCCAGCACCAGGGGGCGAACTGGAGGAGGAGGCCGGTCACGCCCAGCTGGACGGCGAGCCTGGCGATGCCTGGGGCGTCGTCGGTAACCGTCGTGGCGAATTGGAGGGAGAAGAACGATCCGATGGCCGTCAACGCCGACGAGGAGTTCTTCGCCGCGCTGGAGGGGAAACGTGACTCCCGGCGCGCGTACTTCGCGTCGGGCGCGGGGCGCGCCGAGTAGGCGCTCCGTGCCAGTCCCCACCTCTCGATCGCCTTGCCGCTCGCCTTGCGGTCCTCGCAGCGCAGCCCGGTGGCGGTGCAGAACTCCTGCCACTGAGTCATGCCTCCCGGACCTGCGAACCAGTCGGCCCAGGCGGCGATCGTCTCGTTCGGCCCGGTTGTGTAGCGCAGTTCCACGGCTACCGGCCGGTCGTCGGGGCCGACCAGCCGGACCAGTGCTAGTGGTGCGGAGGGCCCGGTGAGGGGGCGGCGGGCGTCGGCACCGTACTGGTCGACCACGGACAGTTCGCCGGGGAAGACCCGTAGCACTGCTCGGGAGACGAACCGCACGGTGGGCGTGGCGCTCGCCTCCCCCGGGGCAGGAGATGCGGGCCGAGGTGAGATCACCACAAGGGGCGGGGGATCGAGCCTGGCCGCTGAACGGTTCCGTAGGGCGGTCACGGCGCGCACGAGCAGCCGTGCCAGTGGGGCGACGAACGCGGTCACCGCCGCGAACAGCACCCAGCCGGGCATGCCCCTGTCGGAGAAGATCAGCACACTCGTGGCGAGAAGCCAGAGACATCCCGCCGTCACACGGAGTGCCTGGTACCACCAGGGTAGTTGCGGCCCTGGTTCGAGAACGAGCGACAGCTCGCGCCATCGGGACTCACGAGGCAACGCCAGGTCGGCTCTGCTCGCCCTTTCCACGGGGATTCCCGCAGCGTGGAGCAGAGCGTGAGCACCGCTGCGGTGCAGTGCCTCATCGATCGGTACTTCCTGCCGACCGGAGACAAGCCACCGGTCCGGCAGAAGGCGGGCCACCGGTCGTCCGGCGGGGTCGAGGAGCCGTATCTCACCGGCGCCCGGATACGAACGAGCGGTGTCGGCATCGGGGCTGATCAGTAGCGCTCGACTGATCCGGTGCGGTCCGGAGAGCGGGTACCGCACTTCACGACGCTGACCGAAGAAGCCGCGGCAGCGCAGGACGAGTGCGTCGCCGTCCGTGAAAAGCCGGGCCCAGCGGCTGAGTTCGACCCCCGGGCCGCTGAGAGCCACCGGACGTGGCGCGGGCTCCCGGACGAGACCGGGGCTGTGAGCGGGTATCGCGTCGACACGGGACATGGGTGATCGCATTTCTCAGGCCGGGAGGGAAAGGGCCGGGCATGGAGGCAGCCCTTGTATCGGGGAGCAGACTGTTGTCGGTCAGAGCGTCAGCGACTGCGCCATGTTCTCCACGATGGCCGTGATCGGCTCGTCGAGGACGGGTTCGGTCCAGGAGCAGGTGAGGACCAGGAGGCCCTTCTCGCCCTTGGGCTGGACGCCGTAGGCGAGGGTGCGGATGACGGGGCGGGAGCCGAAGAGGCGCTTCTTCTCGCCGATGATGTTCTGGCGGATGCGGACGGCGGGGCCGAGGGGGAGGTCCGTGTACTCGATTTCCGGCGGGCCGAAGTCGTGGGAGGCGAAGTGCTCGGCCATCCACTGAGGGGTCACCTCGGGGGCCGTCTTGTCGGGGAGGACGGTGTTGAGTTCGACCAGACCCACCGAGGTGTTGAAGCCGCTCACGTACCAGGCGAAAGCTCCCAGCGGCTCCCGGGTGGCGCTCTCCTCGGCGACGGAGCGCAGGTCGCGCGAGAGCCGTTTCACGTCGGCCTGCTCGCCCTCGGCCGCGTAACGCGCGGCGATCTCCGCCGCCGTCCCCTCGGCCCAGGCGTCGAGGCTGAAGGGCGGTGCCACGTCAGGGAGCGGAACCCAGTCCTCGTGGTGGTTCACACCGAGGTCGGAGATGTCCATCAGCGGTCGGTCCTTTCTGTTCACGCGTCCGACGGCGTGGAGCTGGACGGTCGCTCTTCGTCGGACTTCTCGTCGTCGGCACTGTCCCGTGTACCCGCGCCCACCCAGACGAAGGTGTCGGCCACGGCGTCGAAGAGGCCGGTCATCGCCTCCTCCAGGGGTTCGAGCGGAGTGGAGAAGGAGAGCAGCAGGAAGGCTTCGACGCCCGGGACGGGGAGGTGGTAGTCGACGCCGACCGAGATGTCGGACCGGCCCGTCTCCTCGTCCACCGGCCCGCGCTGCTTGCTGATGACCCGCACGGCGGGGCCGGAGGGCAGCTCACCCACGCCCACCTCAACGGTGTGCTTCGTCTCCAAGAGTCGCTGCGCCAGTGCCTCCAGGGGCAGTCCGCCCCGGTGCGGCAGCGGTGCCAGGGTCACCAGCAGTGAGGCGGGGACGGTGACGGGGCCCGCCTGCTGGAGGCTGAGGTACAGCTCGACCCCGCCGTTGCGGTACGCCTTGGAGGCGCGTTTGCGCAGGTCGCGACGGATCTCCTCCTTCACGTGCGGGGCGTTGTCCACGCCCTCGAACTGCTGCTCCACCAGGGCGTTCACCGACCGGTCCCGGGCCTCGGGCTCCAGCGGGATGCGGAACCAGCCGTCGGGGAGGAGCAGCCGGTAGTCCCGGGGCTGCTCGGGGCCGCGGGGGGCCGGGACTGCGGCCGGGGACTCCTCGGAAAGGCTCACGAGGCCTGGTCCTTCCGTGTGACGGGGCGTTCGAAGTACAGGCGGCTGCGTAGGTGGTGCCAGCACCAGGGGGCGAACTGGAGGAGGAGGCCGGACAGGCCGAGCAGGACGGAGGTCCAGGCGGCGACCGGGGACTCGATGCGGACGATCGGCGCCCACCAGATGGAGAAGCCCGAGGTGACGGTCATGAAGATCGTGGAGTGACGCCCCGCGATACTGCACGGGAAGAGCGCGGTACGCCGTGCCTCCTTCGCCCTGGGCTCGGGGAACGCGGCGCCGGGGCCCCTGGTGAGGCTCGAGTGGGAAAGCGCTACCGCGCTCACCTTGCGCTCCTCGCAAGGCAGCGGCACCGCGCGACGGAACCGGTGCCACGCCCCCTCCCCGCCCGGCCCCGCGAACCAGTCGGCCCACGCGCCGATCGGCGCCCTGACCCCGGAGGCGTACCGCAGTTCCACACCGACCGGCTTGCCGTCGGGGCCCGTCATTCTGACCAGCGCGACGGCCGCCGCAGGGCCGGAGAGGGCGCGGCGCACGTCGGCACCGTACGGGTCGACCACCGACAGCTCCCTGGGAAAGACCCGCAGGACGGCCCGGGAGACGAAACGTCTGGTGGCCACGGTGCTCCCGCCGCCGTCCTCGGGTGGCCCGGGGCGGGGGGAGACCTCCACGAGCGGGGGCGGATCGAGGCGGGCGGCCGAACGGTTGCGCAGGGCGGTGACGCGCCGCACCGTCAGCCGTGCCACGGGGGCGACGAACGCGGTCACCGCGGCCAGCAGCATCAACCAGGGCAGGCTCGCCTCGGAGAAGTACAGCACCGTGAACGCGAGGAACCACACGGCGCCCACCGCGATGCGGAGCGCCTGGTACCACAGAGGGAGGGCCGGTCCCGGGCTGAGGAGGAGCGTCAGCTCCCGCCACCACGGCTCGCGCGGTGCGTCGGCCCGGTCACGGGTCGTCCGGTCGACAGGGATCCCGCAAGCCTTGAACAGAGCGGACATCCCACTGCGATGCACCGCCTCCTCGAAGCTCAGCCAGCGCCCGCCCGCCGGAATCCACTGGTACGGCAGGAGTCGGCCCACCGGCTGCCCCGACGAGTCCAGGAGCCACACCTCACCGGCGCCGCGCTCACGGCCGGCCGTCTCGGCGTCCGGGAAGACCAGCAGCGCCCGGCTGATGCCCTGTGGGCCCGACAGCGGGTACCGCGTCTCACGGCGCTCGCCGAAGAAACCGCGCGAGCGCAGGACGAGCGCCTTGCCGTCGAAAAAAAGCCGTGACCAGACGCTGATCTCGACCCCGGGCCCGGACTCGGCCGCAGGGCGGAGAGCGGGCTCCGGCGCGGTGCGGGGCCGGTCGCGGAGGCGTGCCGCGTCGGTGGTGGACATCGCTGAGGAACTCACTGGTGAGGAGGTCTGGTGAGACGTCGCCGGCCGGATCGGCCGGGGAGAGGTCGCGGGCGGAGAGGCACTGCCGCACCACCGTACGAGAGCCTCCCCGCACCGTCCACGGCGGCTCCCGCTCGACCCGTCACGGGACCAGGGCCCTTCCCACGTCCTTGAGGTCGCTCCCCATCGCTTCGCCGCCCGCCGTGGTGTCGGTGACCGCACCGTACGCGCCCTCCGCACCGGCCAGGGTGCCGGTGAGGGCGGAGCCCGCCCACACACTGGTCATTCCGGTGAAGTTGCTGCCTCCCTTTGCCACCTCGGCGATCGCCCTGCCCTCTCCCGAGATGCCTCGCAGATCCGCGCCCGCGCGTGCGAGGGAGGGATCGAATTCGCCTATCGACTTCGGCAGCGCCATGTCCTTGGGCTTGGGGCCCAAGCTCGTCATGTCCGCCCAGGTGTCCTTGGCGAACGCCTTGGGGCTGTACCCCTCCTTGAGGTTGGCCTTGCTGGGGAACCAGCTCTTCGGTGCATTCGCCATGGCGTCGGCGTGCTTGCTGCCGCGCAGGGTGCCCTGGGTGCCGCCCTTGTTCGCGGCCTTCCATGCCTTGTTGACGTTCGCCCCCTTGGCTATCGCCTGTTGGTAGAGCTTGGTGCGAGCCACCGCCCGCGCCCCCGCCGAAGCCGCCTTGCCCCCGGCGATCGCCGCCCGCCCCAACCCGAAGGTGGCCACACCCACGGCGTCCAGGATCACCGACTTCAGGCTCCCCTCCCCGCCCAGATAGAGCGTGAGGTCCACCACCAGGGCGGTGACGCTCGCGATCAGGGCGACCGCGTTGAGCACGGCGGCCAGGATCTGGCCGACCACCGGGATCCAGCCGACCGCCAGGGCCAGGAGCCCCGCCCACATGGCGATCTTCCCCGCCCACTTCGAGATCTCCTTCAACCACCCGGAGTTCTCGTGCACCCAGTTCTGGAACTTGTCCTTCCAGCCGTCCTTGAGGCCGTCGTCCTCGATGACGTCGTGGATGGCGTCGGCGGCCCGCTTGGCCGCCGCGTCCCGGATGCCCTTGGCGCTGGCCACGGCCTCCTTGGCGGCCTTCAGGGCCGAGGTGGCGTTCTCTTCGGCCTTCTCGTGGCGCTTGGTGGCCGGGTCGTCCTTCGGGGTGTCGTCGGGCTGCGCGGAGAGGGCGCTCTTCGCGCTGCGGATGTCCTCGTCGGCGGCCTCCGCGTCGCTCAGCGCCGTGTCGGCCATCTTCTGGGCGCGGGCCAGCTCGGAGGCGTACTGGGTGCTGCACACATCGGCGTTGACGGTGGTGCCGAGTGCCTGCGACGCCTCGTCGTAGCGGCGGAAGGCCTTGCGCAGCTTGTCGCCCGCGCCCTCGGCCTGTTCGCGGAACTCCTCGGCGGTCTTGCTCTTCCACGCCTCGACGGAGGCGAGCGCCTTGATCTCGCCCGCCTGCTTCTCGATCGCCTCGGCGGTCTTGCGCAGTTCGCGGCCGAGGCGGGCGACGTCCTCGGGGTCGCCCGGCACCGGATCGGAGGACTCGCCGACGACCTCCCAGCGGTGGGACGCGGGGCGGGAGCTCATGAGCCGCCGCCCTTCTTGCCCTTGCCGTTCTCCTTGTCGGCCTCACGCAGGGCGCGGGCCAGCTCGGAGTCCAGTTCCTCGTACGAGTCGGCGGCCGTCTTGGTGATCTTGTGGAGCTTGTCCAGCTCCTCCATCAGCTTGCGCCGCCGGATCTTCCAGTTGCTGTCGAACTCGTCGAAGGCGTCGAGAAGTTTCTGCGATCCCATCTCGCCCATCCCGTACCCCTTGGCCGGGTTGGCCCGCTTCTCGAAGGTGCCGTGGACCCGCTTCAAGGCCCGCGCACACTCCTTGATGCGGTCTATGTCCGCTTCCTGATCCCCCATGGTGCCCCCCACGTGCTAGCAGTCTCGGCATGACGGTAGCGAGTAGGGTACGAAAACCGACAGCCAGGGGGCTTTGGGTGGTGAGGGATGACCGGGCAGGCCTGAGCGGTCGGCGAGGATGTGTTGGAGGACCGGGCAGGGGCCAGGGCCCCGACAAAGTCCTCGGTCATGCGCTCAGGAAGAGATTGACGGGGCGGTCGGTGCCGCGGGCGTGGTGTCGTAGGGCGGCGGCGCTGTTCTGGTGGCCTTGGAGTCGGAGGAGGGTGATCGCGATGTTGCGGAGACCTGCCATGACCTGGGGAGCGTTGCCGGTGCGGACCTGGGAGCGGTCCTCGTCGAAGGGGACGTCGCGGACCCAGTGCAGGCGGTTCTCGATTTCCCAGTGCGACTGCACCCATGCGGCCAGAAGCTCCGGGGGCGTCCGCCTGCCCTTGCGGGTCACGGTGCGCCGCAACTGGGCGACTTGCGCGGCCCCGGTGAAGTCGTCCAAGCCGGCACGTCGATGGCCTTGACGGTGCGGGTGGTGCGGCGTCCGTGCCGGCGGTCCGTCCTGGCCACGGCAGGTAGCTGGGCCCAGGGCACAGCCTTGAGCCGGGCGTACGACGGCTTCTGATTCGCCTTCACGGCCAGGACGTAGTCGGCGTCGGCCTCGGTCACGAGTGCCGCGGTGGCGTGCTGGGTGTGCAGCGCGTCCATCCTGACCACCGCCCCGTCCAGTTCAAGGGCCTCCAGCAAGTCCCTGGCCGCGGGAATCTCGTTGCTCTTCTCGCCCACGGCAACCTGGCCGAACACCGCTCCCGACCCGTGCGCCGACGCGGCGACCAGATGCGGGGCCGAGGCGTCACCGCCGCATGCACCCCGGACGGTCTTGCCGTCGACCGCGATCACCTGCCGACCCGCGACCAGCGCGGCCCTCGTCGCCGCCCATGTTCCCAGGAGTGCGTCGAGACGGTCCGCGTCCAGCCTCGCGAACAGGCGCCGCAGCGTCGACTCGTCCACCGAACCCCGTACCAGCCCCAGCTGTTTCACGGCCCCCGCTCCGGCATCCCGGGCCCATTCCCCGATCGCCGTGAAGCCCCGCGCTCCGGCCGTCACCGCGCACACCGCGACAGCGATCAGCGCACCCACCGGGTGACGGATTCCGCGCCTCCGGCGCGCGACGGCGGATGGCTTCAAGTTCGCCGCGGGATCGCATCCACGGATTGGGCGAAGGTGTCGGCTGACCTTCCCACCCAGATCCCGTCCGAAGCGCCAATCTTGCTGAGTTGAGTCTGTGCCGTACCACTGTCACCCGCCACTCGGCCTACTGCCGAGACCATCAGGCGCACCGTCTCCAGATCTCCCGGCGCGGGGTCGAACCCCAGATTCGGGTACCTCGCCAGCTCCACGTCAGCGTCTCCTCCCAGATCACCGGCGCCGCGGCCCGTTCGGTGGGGGCACCTGTTCCATCTGATGATAGGAAGCTAACTGTGACGCAGGTGGTCCGCCTCATGACGTTGAAGGATGGGCGTCACCTCGTGAACCGGCCCTGACCCCGCCAAGGAGGCGACGATGTTTCTGAGGCCGCAGCTCAAGGCGTTGCTGCGTGACGGCTCGGGCGGTGCCGAGCGGCACGACGCGCGCAATCTGCAGTGGTCCTGGCGGAGGTTCGCCACCTTCGCCTACGTCGCCGAGCAGTACGGGTACAGGTATGACGGGCTGTCCCCGGATTCCCCCCGGGGAAGCCCGAACCCGTACTTCGCCTTCCGCCGGACACCCGACGCGGTGGAGCGCGCGACCCGGTCCGCCGTCCGCTTCCCCCACGCTCTCCGTGGCGGGCAGTTGCCCGGGATGCGTGTCGGCGGGTGCCGCCTGCGGCCCCTCCCGGAGGCTCGGCGGGAGGTCGAGCTGCTGCATGCGCGCATCATGGTCGACCACTCCGCGTCCCACCGCAGGCGTGGAGTCGTGCAACTTCTCGTCCTGCCCCTGGTGATGCTCATCCCGCTCTCCCAGACCGGATTCACCGTGACGGCCTTGCTGGTCTGCGGCACGGTCTGGCTGTTCTTCCTCGTCCTGTGGGGGCTCGGACTCCTCCTGGCGCGCCGACGCCACGCGAAGTACCGCCAGGTCCTGCGCGGCGCGGGTCTCCTCGGCCCCTGACCGCACGCCTGCGCCTCAGCCCGCCCCCCTCCACCGCAGCGACCCCCCGATCGCCCGGCACAGTTCGCCCATCGGGCTTCCTGTGCCGCTGACCGGGATGCGGAAGGAGAGGTGGAGGAAGCCGCGGCGGGCCGGGATCTCCACGTACAGGTCGAGGGATTCGGCGGTGGTGACGAGGACGGCGGGGCCCGCGGGGTGCGGGGGCCGGGTGACCGTCGCGGCCGGGTGGCGTTCGGCGAGCAGGTCCGCGAGGGAGTCCGCGCCGTCGGCGGGGAGTTCGCCGGTCGCCATGAGGGAGACCAGGAGGGAGACCGGGGTGACGGCCGACTCGGCGGTGTCCGCGCGGAGGTAGATCTCCAGGGCGCCCCGGGCGACTCCGGCCTCGGTGACGTTGCGCAGCGCCTTCCAGAGTTCGGCGCGGGTCGCGGAGGACATCCGGTGCTCGGCCGCGCGGCGGTCGGCGTAGAGCTTCAGCTGGGGGCGCCAGCGGTCCTGGCAGAGGTCGATGCGGAACCAGTCGCGGGGGACGAGGAGGCGGAAGTCGTCCGGCGGGGCGTCGCTCACCAGGGCGTCACCAGGGGAGTGCCCTCGTCGTCGAAGAGCCGCAGGCTCTTGACCACGCCGGCGAACATCGAGGAGAAGACGTCCCAGCCCTCGGCGGAGGGCGTCGACATCTCCAGGATCACCACGGTCCCGTTGGGCAGCGGCAGGTGCACCTGGATGAACCAGGTCGGCATCAGAGTGTCGGCCCCGCCGCCGGTCAGCACCCCGCTCACCGGGGTCTGCCGCACGCCGATGCACGAGACGGCCTTTCCGCACGCCAGCTTCACCCGGTCCACCTCACCGGTGCCCAGCGAACGCAGCGCCTTCGAGGTGGCCTTGACCGGATCGTCGCCGACCGGGCCGGGCAGGTCCCGCAGGACGACGTGGAGTTCGGCGGAGCAGCGCTCCCCCTCGACCTCGGTGATGACGAACCCGGCGTACTGCACGCCCTCCTCGATGAGGGTGTCGTAGTTGCCCGCCACCATCACCGCCCACTGGACGCGCATCTCCTCGCTGCCCTTGGGCAGCACCTCCTCGGAGAGGGCGAGGAGCTGGTCGGCGAGGTCGTCCGGGTCCTCGAACCGCGCGGGCAGTTCGAAGAAGCCCTCGGGCATCACCCAGCGGACGTGGACGGGGCGTTCACCCGTGGCGGCCGTCGCCTGACGGTGCTCGGGAGCGGTTGCGGTCATGGCTCTCCCCGCGCCATGGCGCCGGAGCTACGGGCTCCGGCGCCGAGGTGCGGCGGTCAGGCGGCGAGGGCCGCGTGGAAGGGCTGGGGGGACGGGCCCGGGACCGGGGTCGGGGCGAGGTCGGGCAGTTCCCCGGACGGCGACGGCGACGGCGGCGGCGTGGGGGCCGGACCCGGCTGGGGCTCCGGCACGGGCCCGCCGCTGTCACCGGGGTCACCGGTCGACTCGCCGGACTTGCCGGTGGCGATCTTGTACACGGCCGAGATGAACCCGGCGCCCTTGATGGCGCCGGTGATCGCCTCGCCGGAGAGCGGCGCGCGGCCGGTCTTGGTGAGGATGCCGTTGACCGCCTTCACCGCGATGCCGTTGAAGAACTTCTCCCCGACACCGGCGAGCGCGCCCCGCCCGGCCCCGCCGAAGGCGCCCTTGATACCGCCCATCACCCCGCGGAACCCGCCCCCGAGCCCCTTCAGGCCCTTGAGCGCACCGAAGCCCTTGAGGACGCCGAGCCCCGGGATGACGCCCAGCACGTCGAGGCCGAGCTTGAGGAGGTTGAGCTCGCCGCCGCGTGCCGTCATGTCGTACGCGTGCCCGGCCAGCGCCAGCGCGCTGCTGATCACGGCGAGGGCGGCGAAGACGGGGGCGAGGAACTGCAGTGGCGGTACGAACGCGCAGATCACGGCGAGGACCGAGAAGATCGCCGAGAGGTTGGCGAGGCCGTCGGCCCAGTCGGCGAGCCAGTTCATGAAGCCGCCGGGGTCGCGCACCCCGTCGTGGTGGATGATGTTCTTGATCTTCTTCTGGGCGTCCTTGGCCGCGTCGTCGCGGATCTGCTTGGCCTCGGAGACGTCGCGCATGCAGTCCACGACGATGTCGTAGTTGTCGTCGCGCTGCTCCTCGTACCGCTTCTGCTCGGCGGCGGACAGCTCGCCGTCCGGCGGCTTCACCGTGGGACGCGGGCCGACCTTCTCCAGCGCCTCCTGGTACTTCTCGTTGGCCGTCTTCGCGCGGGTGCGCGCCTTGTCGGCCATCTCCTGGGCGCGGTTGAGCTGGCTGGCGTAGTTCTTCGCGCCGTCGGTGACCTTGGTGCCCATCGCGGTCGCCGCCTCGTCGTAGCGGTCGTAGGCCCGCTTGAGGCGGCCGGCGGTGTCACCGGCGATCTCGTGGAAGGCGCGGCCGGCGTCGCTGTCCCAGCCCTCCACCGTGGCGAGCGCGTCGATCGCGGCGGACTGCTCCTTGATGGCGTCCGCCATGTCCCGCAGGTCCTTGCCGAGCTTGGCCACCTCGTACGGGTCGCCGGGTATCGGGTCGCCGTCGTGGATCGGGTCCCAGTCGGCGGGGCGCCTGGCCATCACTTACCGCCCTTCTTGGCGTCGCGGAGGGCCTTGGCCAGTTCGCTGTCGACCTCGTCGTAGGTCTTGGCGGCGGTACGGGTGTACTCGGAGAGGTTCTTCAGGTCTTCCATCAGCTTCTTGCGCGTCTTCTTCCAGGTGCCGGAGAAGTCGTCGAAGACGTCGCGCAGCTTCTCGCTGCCCAGGTCCTCCTGGTACCCCTCGGCCGGGTTGCCCCGCTCGTCGAACTCGTCATGGATCTTCTTCAGGTCTCTGGAGCACTGCTTGATCATGTCCAGATCCGCCCGGACCCTGTCCGCCATGTACGACCCCCGTCGTCGCGTCGCTCGCTGGTGTTCCGTCAGCCCGTCAGGGCGTCCGATCCGTCGTCCTTCTCCAGCAGCTTCCGCAGCTGCGGGGAGAGTTCGGGTACGGCCGCTCCGGCCGCCTGGGCCGCTTGTACGTCCGCCAGGTGGCGCAGGGCCGCCTGCCGGCCGCGCTTCTTGCGGGCCCCTTGCCGGTAGCCCACCACCCAGACCGTGATCGCCGCGGCCAGGCCCAGGGCGAGCCCGGCGTAGCCGACCGGTTCGTCCTCGAAGTAGGCCCACATCGCCGCGCCGCCTCCGGCCAGCGCCAGCAGGAGGCCTACCTCGTCGTGCCATCCCCCCTTGTCCGCTGTCTGCTCCCAGGCGGTGACCTCGGCCGGTTTGCGCGGCGGCCGGACGTCGCCCGTACTGCGGGGGGCGGCCGGCGCCGATGGCGGGGTCGCGCCCTGGGCCGTGCTGACGGGCGCGACCTCGGGCAGCGGATACCAGGGCTTGCTCGACGCGTTGGCCTTCCCCACCAGCCAGTCCGGGATGTGGGTCGGGGTCACGCCATGGGCCTGGGCCAGGGCGAGGACCTCGCGGTACGCGGCGAAGACCGGGTCGCGGCGCGCCCGCTGCCCCCGCACGACGGCCCACACGATGGCGGCGACCGCCAGAGCGGCGAAGACGCCCGCACCCGCCAGGAGGGCGGGACGGTGGACGGAGAGTCCGGGTGAGATCTTGTCGGCGACCGCCAGGCCGCCGGCGACGATCAGGAACACGAAGGTGAGGCAGCTGGGGGCCAGCGTGGCCGATCCCATGCCGGCCAGCGCCTCACGCCCCCGCCTCAACTCCTCCCGCACCCGCTCGTCGTCCGTGAAGTCCACGCCCACCCGCTGTCCCACGCGGCGTACGGCCTCGTGCAGGGCGGGGTCACGGCGCAGCTCGGCGCCGCTCACCGGCAGCAACTGCGGGGCGACGCTGGGGTCCTGGCTCGCTGACATGGCGGTCAGCGTACTCATATTCGATGTGTGGAGGGTGTGTATGGCGGGAGGAAATTGGGGGGGCGTGGCAGGTAGGGGCGGCGGCCGGGGGAGCGGTCAGCCGGCCGCCGTGCCCCGGTCGGGCTCGGATCCGTCCCCGATCAGGGCGAAGGCGAAGGCGAGGCGGCGGTCGAACCAGTCGGCCCGCAGGGTCATCTCCTTGCTGCCCGCCGAGTGCATCACGGTCGTCTCGCCCGCCGACCAGGTCAGCTCACGCGGTTTCCTGGCCTTCGGCCCGCGCGCGTCGCCGCGCATCGCGCTGTCCAGCAGGGCGAACGTGGCGTGGAGACCCACGGTGACGGCCTTCCCCGCCAGGCCGTACTGGGCGAGTTCCCCGGTGCCGGTGATCTCGGGGCGACCCGGCTGCGTCACCCGCCAGCTGTGCCGCCGCAGGGCGCCGCCGGGGAGCCTGCGTACGGTGCCGACCTCGGCGCCGGCCGCGTCGCAAACCGGGTACGCCAGCGCCCCGTCCTCCTCCCCGGGCACGCCGACCGTGCAGAGCAGCCTCTCCAGCGCGGCGTCCTCGAACAGGGCGAAGGCCGCGCCCGGGACGCGCTCGGCCGTCTCCTCGGCGGAGGCGATGTAGGCGCAGGGCGCGAAGACCTGGTCGTACCCCTTGCGGCCCCGGGGCGTCCGGACGGCCCGCTCGCCCCGCACGGCCTGGTGCCGCTTCTTCGTGACGGGGCGTTCCAGGGTGCCGACCACGAAGCGGTTGACCTCGGCCCAGGGCACCGGATCCACCGGCGGTTCCGGCTCCTTCTTCGTCCCGAACGCCACGCGTCCCCCTCGGTCGTCGGACCCGGCGGCGGTCCGGCGCCGGGGCGCCGCCGACCCTACCGACACCGCCCCCGAGCCCGAAGGTCAGACCGCCACGTTCTCGTAGAGGACGCGTATCCCCGCCTCGGAGAGGGCGACGCCGAGGGGGCGGATGCGGGTGGTGCGCAGCTCGATGGCCTCGCCGGAGCGGAGGTGGAGGTCGGCGGCTGCCCGGCCGCGTCCGGCGGGGAGGAGGACGACCCCGAGGATCTCCGGGAGCGGGATGTCGGCCGTGGCGCCGTTCTCGGCGCGGAGTTGGAGGTGGCCCTCGCGCACGGCGAGGACGGCGTCGCGCGGCGGGGTGGTGTCCCAGGGGGAGCCGGGGGCGGCGCCGGGCTCGTTGAGGCCGACGCGGACCGGGTGGCACTCGGGGCCCAGGTCGGCGCCGTGGCGGGCGGCGCGGATGTCGGTGACGAGTGCGGCGGCGCGGCGGCGCTCGGCGACGAGCAGGACCAGGGGGATGCCGCAGGCGAAGGCGATGAGGAGGAAGACCAGGCCGACGGCGCCGAGGGCGTCGCGCTGCACGGTCAGCCCGTAGACGGCGACGGCCAGCGGGACGGCGGTGAAGACGGAGTAGAGCACCTTGGCGTCGGCCGCCGGCTCGACCAGCAGACCCGGCTCCCCGGAGGCGAGGCGGGCCCTTCTGCGGGCGCGTTCCTCGGTCATCGCGGCCTCGCGGTGGGGAGCGCGGAGGACGCGGGCGGGTGGTGGCGGCGGAGTGTGGGGGCCGTCGGCATGGCGGGCAGCGTACTCACTTTCGCCGCGCCCGGGTGGGCGCCCGCCGAACGGGCAGGGGGCTCAGCGCTCTTCGGCGGCACGGCGGAAGTCGCCCCGGTTCACCAGCGGGGCGAGCGGGCCTTCGGTGAACGAGCTGTAGCCGGTCGCCGCCCACAGGCTCCGCTCCGGCGGGACTTCGTAGTACGGGACGAGGCGGCCCCCGTGCCGGACGGTGAGTCGTCCCACGGCCCTCGTCCTCGTGGCCGACGGCGAGCGCGGCGGCGGCCAACTGTCACCACACCCACTCCCTGCCTGCCCGTCCGGCAGCTCGGCTGCCTCGAAGTCGGCTGGCCCGCTCGGGAGTTCACGGCGTACGGCGCCGGCCAGCCAGCGCCGGGGACGGCTCGCTGGGCGCGTCGAAGACCGGCGGGGCCTCGCGCCGGGCGTACCGCAGGACGAGTAAGTCCTCCCGGCCCGGCCGTTTCCGCACCCCGTGGAACAGGGCGGCGAGCCGGATCGGGCCCGTTCCGGCCCGTGGCCGTGGCGGGCGCCGGGTAGGCAGTCGGCGGTCGGTCATGAGGCCCCCGGGTGCGCTCTGCCGTCCTTATCACCGGGTGCCTACCGGTCACTCCCTACCGAGACGACGAAGCTCGTCCAGGCGGCACGGCCTACACCGAGGACGGGTCCTTCGGTGTGCTTGGAGTCGCGGACGAGGAGGGCGGCGACTTCTCCGCATCGCCGCCGCTGCCGCCGCTGTGGCTGCTCTTGAACCAGGCCGCCTCGGGCACGGCGGCGACGCCGCCTCGGACTCGCATGCTGCCTCCATGGGGGAGGGCACCGGGAATCCAGGATGGACGGCGTCGCCGTGGTGCGCGAGAGGACGTCGGGGGTGTCAGTCGCCCGCGACCGAGGTGACGAAGCCGTTCCAGGCGTCGCGGCTGACACCGAGGACGGGGCCGTCGGTCTGCTTGGAGTCGCGGACGAGGATGGTGGCGGGAAGCGTGGCAACCTCGACACAGTCACCGCCCTCAGCTCCGCTGTAGCTGCTCTTGAACCACGCGAAGGTACCCGTGGCCCGGCCGTCTACGGCGTTCATAGCTCTCCCAACAACTTCTCGATGAACCCTAGGGACTCTCGTGGGCTGAGAGCCTGACCTCGGATAATTCCATAGCGAGCCCCCGCCAGGTGAGTCTCGTGCCGGTCAGTCAGCAGGTGACTCTTTCCCTGGACCTCCGTGTAGAGGAACTGCTCTCCCGCCTTCCGAGTGATCAGCTTGAACGGACCATCGACACCGGCGTTGTCTTCCCTGTCCAAGGGCATGACCTGGATCTCGACGTTGCGTTTCCGGCCGAGTAAAAGGATCTGCTCAAGCTGGCCGCGCATGACATCAGCTCCGCCGTAAGGCTTCCGCACGGCGGCCTCATCCATCACAAAACTCAACAGCGGAGCGGGCCACCGGTCGAAGAGTTGCTGTCGCGCCAACCGTCCGCTGACACGGACGGCGATCGTCTCGTCGTCCAGCAGCGGTCGCCGCATGGCAAGAACCGCCCGCATGTACTCCTCGGTCTGGAGAAGACCGTTCAGCACGTACGCGTCGTACGCGCACAGCTCCACCGCCTCGGCCTCCAGCCGCGCCATATCGCGGAAGAACGCCGGGTACTGCGCCCGGGCCACTTCATCTCGTAGGGCCAGCAGCACCCCACCCGCGTCCAGAACCCTGTCCGACTCGGTGATGAACCGCGGCTGCGGAATCCTGCGCCCTTGCTCGAAGGAGGCGATGGACTGCGCCGCGTACCCCACGAGCTTGCCGAACTCCTGCCGGTCCATCCCGGCCCGCTCCCGCAACACCTTCAACTGCTTGCCGAAGGCGACCACCACTCCCGTTCCTGGCTCGTCGTCCGGCCTGCGTTCGACCTCGGCCCGTCCGCTCTCGTCCAGCGTCACGTCACCCTCACCGTCCCTCGCCGTGGCACCCGCGTACAGGCGCCGCCGAACCCGCGTACAAGCGGTTCGCGACGGCGCGTCACCCCTGGTCACGCTAGGCCACCGAGGGTCACCGTGGGGCCATGATCAGCGAACCCAGTGCTCCCTTCACCACCAACCAACCCCCGCGCACCACCGCGTACTTCCGTATGCGCTTCAGTTCCACCCGGCGCGGGGCGCGGCTCGCGCGCCTCCTCTGCGGGGAGCGGCTGGCGGCCTGGGGCGTCCCGTACGGCTCCGGGGACCACGACGCCCTCACCCTGCTCGCCGCCGAGCTGTGCGCCAACGCCGTCCACCACGGCCACGTCCCCGGCCGCGACTTCCGCCTCGACCTCACCGCCGAGCCGGGGCCGGAGGGTGACACGACCCGGGTACGCGTCGCGGTCACGGACACCCGGGGCGAGCGGCTGCCCGAACCCGCCGCGCCCGACGCCCCGGACGACCGCCTCGACGGACGCGGGCTCCTCTTGGTCGAGATGCTGGCCGACCGCTGGGGCTGCGCTCCCCGCCCGGACGGACCGGGCAAGACGGTCTGGGCGGAACGCGTGGTCCCCGGCCCGGTCCGCGCCCGCTCCACCTGCTGAACCGGCAGCCGGGCGGATCCTCGCCACCCTGACCGCCCTCCTCAGCGCCGGCTGCCTCACTCGCGCGCGGCTGCTCCGCGAGAGGCCGGTACCGCCTCCACGATGATGCTGGTGGGCGCCGTTTCGGCTGTGGCCGCGGTCCTGACCCCGTACGGGATGAAGCGCCACCACGAGAAGACCCGACGCCTCGTGCACCTCCACGACGGCCACCGCACAGGCCGGGTGGGGCCGCCGCCTCCGCCGTCCGGCACCGGTCACCCATGAGCCGCACGTGGCGCCCGGCGTCGACGGCGCAGAAGGGCCGGTGAGACCCCCTGATGGCAAAAACAGCCCTGGAGTTTCAACGCGCCCAGCACTAACGTCGGTTCACCTGTCCCACCCCTGTTCCGCCCGGGAGTCCAATGTGAACCGCCGCACGCTGTCCCTCGCGCTCGCCGCAGCCGCGACCCTGGTGCTGTCGGCCTGCGGCAGCGACGAGGCCCCGTCCGCCTCGAAGGACACGATCGAGGGGGCGGAGACGGGCGACAGCACCAAGAAGGAGTCACCGACGGCGGAGCCCTCGAAGGCGGCCGGCCGTCCGGAGATCACCCTGCCCGACGACGTCGACAACGTCTTCGAGGGCTGGAAGACGGGGGACAAGACCAAGGACGCGATCCTCGCCGACCTTGAGCAGAACGTGGACGCCATGAGCGACGCGATCGTGCGGGGTGACACCGACTCCCCGAAGGTCGCCTTCTACCGCCAGGGAGACGCCCTGGTGAGCGCCGGTAAATGGGTCCAGGCATGGCTGGACGAGGACGTGAGCTACACCGGGACGATTCGGTACTACCAGCCCAGCGTGGTGCTGTCCGGCGACAAGAGCGCCGGTGTGTCGTACTGCGCGGACGAGAGCAAGGCGTTCAACAAGAACAGGACGACCGGCAAGGTCGACAAGACTTCCGAGGACAGCCCCCTCGTCAGCTACGCCATGCAGATGCGCAAGAACGACGACGGCGTCTGGCAGGCACTGGAGGGCTTCTCGAAACGGGGGGATGCGAAGTGCGAGTGAGAGCGACATATCGACTGGCGGCCATAGGGGCCGGTGCGGCGTTGTCCCTGGTCGCGGCTCCGGCCCTGGCGGCCGTCGGCCCCGGCTCGTCCTCGGAGTTCGAGGCGTCCGGCACCAACGAGGGGCCGACCCTGACCTCGCAGATCCGGTACACCGGGTCCACCGGGGGAGGCGGCGGATCTAAGCCCAGTGGCGGAATGGCCCCTGCCGGGGACTGGACGCCTCCGGCCTGCTGGTACGAGCCTCGTACGGCCGAAGAATTCGCCAAGTACATGGAGGCCACGTACGAGAGCGTGGTGAACATGCCGGGTCAGCACAGCTACGCCAAGACTTCGGCAGGTCAGACGCGCGAGTACTACAAGGACGGCGAGTACAAGAACTACAACATCAAGAAGTCCGACGAAGGGCTCTGGTGGGTCGCGGTACGGGACGAGGACCGCTGGATGGAGGATGCCGCGCAAGTGTGCAGCGAACCACCTTCCTGGGTCGAGAACGGCGAAACCCCCGACCTCCCCAACGCGATCACCCCCGAGGTCCTCGCCCAGCTCGCCTACAACCAGATACACGTGCCGGACACCGAGGTCAGCCTGGCGCCCGAGGCGAAGAGCAAGGTGAACCTGCCGACCTGGGCCTGGCTGGACCAGGCGACCTTCAAGCCGGTCGAGGTCACCGCCTCCCTCGCGGTGAACGGGTTGAACATCTCGGCCACCACGGTCGCGCGCCCCGACTCCCTGACCATCGACCCGGGCACCAAGGACGCCACCCTGCACCCGGCCTCCGGCCAGTGCGGCCTCAACGGCGACAAGGGCGTCGGTGAGCCGTACGCCAAGGGCAAGGCGGGCCAGGAGCCGCCGTGCGGCGTGACGTATCTGCGCGCGTCGGGGAAGAGCGCGTACGACCTGAACGCCACGGTCACCTGGAAGATCGGGTGGACCGGTACCGGGCAGCCCGAGGAGCAGGCGCTGCCCGACGGCGCGTTCGGCAACAACCAGGACGTGGTGGTCGAAGAGATCCAGTCCGTCAACCGGTGAGGGGATGGGGAGATCTCGCGAAGATGCGGGATCTCCCACCCGCCGGGCCGGGGGTGCGCGGGGCCCCAGGGTGAGGTGACGGATCGGCCGGAAGGGGAAGGGCGGGGGCGTACCCCCGTATCCCGGAACTCCGTGCGGAAGTCGCGGCAGACGCCGTGAAACCCCCTGGCGCCAGGCCTTTTTCGAGTTTCCGGCGTCGGGCCGGGAACCGCCCCGCACGCCTCCCGCGTGACACGCACCAGACCCTCTCGTCCGCCCGAAGGCCCCCTCGGCCCTTGAGGCGGCCCCGCTCGCTGCTGATACGGTGCGATGGCCCGACGCGTGACCATGCGCGGCGCGCCGGACCGCCAGTCAGGGCGGGGCGCGGCGGACGACCGCAGGTGGTCTCGCCACCTCCGCGGACCGGGTGGCACAACGGGGACACCACGGGTGTCACGACGATGAGATTCTTGGGTACGGGGAGCGGCTGCGTGAAGATCCAGGAGCGTGCGGGTGGGGGCAACAACCGGGCCTCCGCGCCGGCTCAGCCGGGTGCGGGTGAGCGGCTTCCGGCCCCGCCCAGGGAGCGCAAGCCGGCCCTCGCGGCCCTGGCCGTCCTCCTCATCCTCGTCGGCGCCCTCGGCGCGACCGTGCTGGTGCTGCGCGCCGGCGACCGAATATCGGCGGTCAAGATCGACAAGGAGATCCCGGTCGGCACCGCCATCACCGACGACTCCGTGACCGAAGTCCTCGTCGCCGCCGACGAGTCGGTGAACTACGTCGAGTGGTCGCAGCTGGCCTCGCTGAAGAAGCTCAAGGCCAAGTACACGATCCCCAAGGGCGCCATCGCCGTCGGCGAGATGTTCGCCGCGGGCACCGGGCTGCCCGAGGGCAAGGTCAACGTCGGCCTCTCGCTCAAGGAGGGCCAGTACCCCTCCGGGCTCAAGTCCGGTGACACGGTGACCGCCTACCGCGTCGGCGACGCCGCCAAGTCCCGCACCGACAACGCCGAGCAGGGCTCCGGCTCCGCCGCGGGCGCCCCGCTGGTCGAGTCGGCCGTGATCGCGCTCGTCCGGGAAGCCGAAGAGGGCACCGTCAGCTCCGGCACCCTCCCCGTCACGGTCACCGTGGACAAGGCTGCCGCCGGTCCGCTCGCCCAGGCGGCCAACGCCGGTGAGGTCGCCCTGGTGCGCCTGCCCTCCGGCGCCTCCAACGGCAACTGAGGGGCCCGCCATGGCCTTGATCGCCCTCGCCGCCGACAAGGGCTCGCCCGGCGTCACCACCGCCGCCGTCGCCCTCTCCGCCGTCTGGCCCCGCCGTGTCCTGCTCGCCGAGACCGACCCGGCCGGCGGTGACCTGCTCTACCGCAGCGCCGCCGCCCACGGCGGCTCGCTCGACCCGAACACCGGCATGCTCTCCATCGCCGCCACCGCCCGCCGCGGTCTCGTCCCCGACCAGCTCTGGGACCACACCCAGCCGCTCTCCGGCGGGCTCGACGTGCTGGTCGGCATCGGCAGCGCCGAACAGGCCACCGGGTTCACCGGGCTGTGGCCGACGCTCGGTCAGTCCTTCGCCCAGCTCGGCGACTCCCCGCACGCCCCGGCCGACGTCATCGCCGACTGCGGGCGGATCAGCGGCGACACCGCCGCCGTCGAACTCTTCCCGTACGCCCAGCTCGTCCTGCTCGTCTCGCGGACGACCCCGGAGGCGCTGGCGCGCGTCCGGGACCGGGCCACCCACCTCGCCCAGCGGCTGCACGGCGGGCCGCGCGGCGCCGCCGGGATCGCCACGCCGCTGATCGGTGTCGTCCTCGTCACCGACCCGGGCGGCTCCGCCAAACTCGTCCACCAGGTCAACGACATGCTGGTGGCCGGGCAGACCGGCGCCCGCGTCGTCGGCACCCTCGCCGACGACCCGGCCGGGGCCGACCAGCTCGCCGGGCGCCGCCGAGGCCGGCTCGACAAGTCGCTGCTCATCCGGTCCGCCCGGAAGATCAGCGCCGACCTGTACCAGCAGTTCGGCGCGGCCTGGAGCACCCCCGCCACGGGGGCCGGGCGATGAGCGTCGACCACCAGCTCGTCAAGCGGTTCCGGCAGGACGCCGGTGACCGCATCGCCGAGCAGCGCCGCCTCGACCAGGTCTCCGGCGTCGCCGCGATGTCCGGCGAGGACGAGCGGCAGTACGCGCGCGCCGTCATCGCGCAGATCCTGGAGGAGTACGCCCGCGCGGAGATCAACGCCGGGCGCACCCCGCTGGACGCCGAGACCGAGGAGCAGTACGCCGCCGCCGTGCACGCGGCGCTCTTCGGCGTGGGCCGCCTCCAGCCGCTGCTGGACGACCCCGAGGTCGAGAACATCGACATCAACGGCGCCGACCAGGTCTTCGTCGGATACGCCGACGGCCGCGAGGCCAAGGTCGACCCGGTCGCCGAGTCCGACGAGGAACTGGTCGAACTCATCCAGATCCTCGGCGCATACTCCGGTCTCTCCTCGCGCCCCTTCGACTCCGCCAACCCCCAGCTCGACCTGCGGCTGCCCGACGGCTCCCGGCTCTCCGCCGTCATGGACGTCACCCGCCGCCCGGCCCTGTCCATCCGCCGGGCGCGGATGGGCAAGGTCTTCATGTCGGACCTGGTCGGCAACGGCACCCTCACCCCCGAGGTCGGCCACTTCCTGGCCTGCGCCGTCCGCGCCCGGAAGAACATCATGATCGCCGGGGCCACCAACGCCGGCAAGACGACGCTGCTGCGGGCGCTGGCCAACGAGATCCCGCCCGCCGAACGCCTCATCACCGTCGAACGCGCCCTGGAGCTGGGGCTCGACTCCTTCCCCGACCTCCACCCCAACGTGGTCGCCTTCGAGGAGCGCCTGCCCAACTCCGAGGGCCAGGGCCTGATATCCATGGCCGAGCTGGTGCGCCGCTCGCTGCGTATGAACCCCTCGCGGGTCATCGTCGGTGAGGTCCTCGGCGACGAGATCGTCACCATGCTCAACGCCATGTCCCAGGGCAACGACGGCTCGCTCTCCACGATCCACGCCAACAGCTCGCACGAGGTCTTCAACCGCATCTCGACCTACGCCCTCCAGGCCAGCGAGCGCCTCCCCATCGAGGCCAGCCAGATGCTCGTCGCCGGAGCCGTCAACTTCGTCGTCTTCATCCAGCGGCGCAACAACTACCAGACCGGCGGCCGGCTCCAGCGCATGGTGACCTCCATCCGCGAGGTCAACGGCGTCGACGGACGGGTCCTGTCCAGCGAGATCTTCGCCGAGACCCCGGACGGACGTGTCGTCCCGCACGCCCCGATCGCCTGCCTCGACGACCTGGTGGCCTACGGCTACCGGGGGAACTGGGCGTGAGCCGCATGAGCCACCCGACCCACCTCGCCGACCCCGCCCTCACCGGCCTCGCCGCCGGCCCCCTCGACGGCATGGGCGGCCTCTTCTCCCTCCCCGTGCTGTACGCGCTGGGGTGCGGCCTCGCCGTCGGCGGCGGCCTCGCCCTGCTCATCACCGCCCTCCGCGGCCTGCCCGCCAAGCCCGAGCACGAGAAGGCCAAGGCGGGCGAACGCGCCGCCGAACTGCTGCGGTTCGCCGGACAGCGCGGCTCGCTCGCGGCCGGCGTCGGCCTGGTCGTCCTGCTCGTCACCCGCTGGGCGGTGGCCGGCATCGCCGCGGGCGTCCTCGTCTTCTTCTGGGACAAGCTCTTCGGCGGCGCCGCCGAGGAACGCGCCGCGATGCGCCGGGTGGAGGCGCTCGCCTCCTGGACCGAGTCGCTGCGCGACACCATCGCCGGGGCCGTCGGCCTCGAACAGGCCATCCCGGCCTCGGCCCGCGCCGCCGCGCCCGTCCTCCGCCCGCACCTGGACGCCCTGGTCGACCGGCTGCGCTCGCGTACGCCGCTGCCGGAGGCGCTCCAGTACCTCGCCGACGAGATCGACGACGCCTCCGCCGACATCATCGTCGCCGCGCTCATCCTCAACGCGCGGCTACGCGGGCCCGGTCTGCGCCAGGTCCTCGGCGCGCTCGCCAAGTCCGCGCGCGAGGAGGTCGACATGCGCCAGCGCGTCATGGCGCAGCGCTCCTCGACCCGCCGCTCCGTGCAGATCGTCGTGGCCGTATCGGTCGCCTTCGTCCTCGGCCTCGCCGTCTTCAACCGCGACTTCGTCGCGCCGTACGGCACGCCCGTCGGCCAGGCGGTGCTGGCCTGCGTCTGCGGCCTCTTCGCCCTCGGCTTCTGGTGGCTGCGCAAGCTCTCCACCATCGAGACGCCGGAACGCTTCCTCGTCCGCGACCAGCCCGCCGTCCAGCAGTTCGTCCGGCCCCGCACCCCTGACGCGCCGGGCCAGGCCGCGCCCTACGGGGCCGCCCCCGAGCAGGAAGGGACGCGGCGATGAGCCTGACCATGCCGATCCTCATCGGCGCCGTCCTCGGCCTCGGCATCTACGCGCTGGTCCGCGCCCTGATGCCGGCCAAGTCCAGCCCCGTCGCCCAGGTCGCCCGCATCGACGCGCTCCGCGCCCGCGGCAGCGCCTACTCCTCGGGGCGCGGCACCGGCGACAGCACCGGCCGCCTCGACACGGTGCGCTCCAAGGTCGGTACGCGCGTCGCCGACCTCTACTTCCAGCAGGGCTGGGAGCAGCGCTCGCTCCGCGCCGACCTCGCGGTCCTCGACCGGAGCTGGGAGAAGTTCCTCGCCAGCAAGGTGCTGCTGGCGGGGGCCGGGCTCTTCTTCGGCCCGTTCCTCTTCGTCATCGTGTGGCGCCTGGGCTTCGGCTCCAGCCCGATCATCCCGGTGTGGATGGCGCTCGCCTTCGCGCTGGTCTTCTTCTTCCTGCCCGACCTGGAGGTCCGCCGGGACGCCGCCGACCGCCGCCGCGACCTGCGCCGCGTCATCGGCGCCTACCTCGACCTGGTCTCCATGAGCCTGGCGGGCGGGCGCGGCCTGCCCGAGGCGCTGATGGCGGCCGCCGAGGTCAGCGACGGGTGGGCGGCCAAGCGGATCCGCAACGCCCTCAACGACGCCCGGATCACCGGGCACAGCCAGTGGCAGGCGCTCGGGGAGCTCGGCGAGGAGCTGGGCATCGAGGAGCTGAAGGACCTGGCCGCCTCACTGGCGCTGGTCGCCGACGACGGGGCCAAGGTCCGAGAGTCGCTGGCCTCCCGCGCGGAGACCATGCGGCACCGCGAGATGGCCGAGATCGAGGGCGCCGCGGGCGAGAAGAGCCAGTCCATGCTCGTCGCCCAGCTCCTGCTCTGCGCCGGCTTCCTGGTCTTCCTGATCTTCCCGGCCGCCATGCGTGTGTTCCAGGTCTGATCCGGTTCCCCACACCCGACCCATTCGACCCCATCGACCCCGTCGACCCACCGAGAGGACTCGCCATGCGATTCGGACGGAGTTTCAGCCACCCCGCCGTCGACTTCCTGATCACCTTCCTCAAGGCACGCGTCGAGCACGCCCGCCACGAGGACACCGACCGCGGGGCCTCCGCGGTCGAGTGGGTCATCATCTCCGCGGTCGTCGTCGCCATCGTCGGCGTCGTCGCGGCCATCCTCAACGCCGCCCTCAGCGAGGGCGCCAACAAGGTGGGCGACTGCATCAAGGGCGCCGACGCGGGCAGCACCTGCTGACCCCGCCGCCATCGCCCCGGACGCCCCGGGGTCCGGGCCGTACGCCCGGACCCCCTGCCGTCCGCCCGGGCGCCCCGCCTCCCGCCGGATGAACCCGGCGCCCGAGGCGGCGGAGCCCGGATCAGACCGGGCCGCGCCCGGAGACCGACCGACCGCGCCACGAGCCCGCCTGTCCCAGGAGCGCTGAACCCGTGCAGCCCGTACCGAGAAGGCCAGGCCCCCGAGGGGGGCCGCGCCGTGGCGTGCCCCGGCGCGGCTCGGCCCTGCGCCGGTTCGCCGCGTCCCGGCGGGCGGCGGCCAAGGAGTCGGGCGACAGCGGGATGACGGCCATCGAGTTCGTCTTCCTGACGCCGATCCTCTTCTTCATGATCTTCGCGACGGTGCAGTTCGCGCTGTACTTCTTCGCCGACCACGTCGCCCAGGCCGCCGCCCAGGCCGGCGCGCGCAAGGCCCGCGCCACCGCCGACGAGAACCCGGGCGGCTGGCGCGGGGAGGCCCGCACGGTCACCGACGCGTACATCCGGCAGCTCGGCCCGCAGCTCGTCGTCGGCCCGGACGTGAAGATGCTCCAGCCCGAGCCGAACACCGTGGGCGTGGAGATCACCGCCCGCATCCCCACCGTCTTCCCCGGGCTGGACCTGACGGTCCACGCGCAGTCCTCCGGACCGGTGGAACGCTTCGTCGAGGAGGACGGCTGATGGCTCCGTCGACACCTCCGTCGCGTACGGCGCGCCTCGCGGGCCTGGTACGGGACCGCCGGGTGCGGCTCGCCCGCTCCGGCCCCGCCGCCGACGCGGGGATCTCCACCATCGAGGTGGTCATCCTGGCGCCGGTGATGATCCTCTTCATCCTCGTGCTGGTCGCCTTCGGACAACTGGTCGACGGGCGCGGAGCGTTGGACGGAGCCGCCCGGGACGCGGCGCGGGCCGGGTCGATCCAGAAGGACCACGGCACCGCCCTCGCCGAGGCCCGGCGGGCCGCCGAGGCCAACCTCACCGACGTCTGCACCGGGCCGGTCAGCGTCCGGCAGACCAGCGCCGGCTTCGAGCCCGACACCCTCTTCACCGTCGAGGTGAGCTGCCAGATCCGGGGGCTCGCGATGATCGGCGTCAACGTCCCCACCACGCTCACGGCGAGCTTCAGTTCGCCCCTCGACCCGTTCCGGAGGACGGCGTGACGACGCTCGGGCGGCTGCGCGCCGCCGTTCGCAGGCGCGGGCTGGACGACCGGGGGTCCGGGGCCGGGGCCGTCATCATCTTCGCCCTCGTCTTCCTGACGCTGGCCGCCTTCGTCATCGACGGCGGGCTCTCCATCTCCAAGCGGGAGCGCGCCGCCGACATCGCCGAACAGGCCGCCCGCTACGCCGCCCAGGACATCGACCGCGAAGCGCTCTACCAGGACGAGGGCGGGGCCGCGCCCATCAACTACGCCAACTGCGGGGCCCGCGTCCGGGCGTTCGCCGCCGAGATGGGCATGAACGGCGCCGACATCGCAGCCAGCGGCTGCGTGGCCGCCTCCGCCGACCAGGTCGAGGTCGAGATCCAGCTCACCTACGACCCCGTCTTCACCGGCATGTTCTACGGCGGGGCCGTCACCGTGAAGGGGCGCTCGGTCGCGGAGAACGCCGTGGGGTGACCCGTGCGGGGTCGGTCCCCCCGAATCGGCCTCAAGCGCCGGCCGGGCTGGAGTTGGCCGGCCTGGGATTGACGGTCACCCCTTCGGGTGGTGCCTCTGGGGTGGCCTCAAGCGCCGGCCGGGCTGGAGGCGGCGAGGTGGCCGAGGTCGTGACCACCGCCTGAGCAGTACGCCGAGCCGCAGCCCCACCAAGCCCCTCTCAGCCCGGCCGGCGTTTGAGGCCAAAGAAAGCCCGGCCGGCGCTTGAGGCCACTTGAGCCCGGTCGGCGATTGAGACCACCCCGGGGGAACCGGGGTCGCGCCCCGGTGGTCCCTACAGGCAGAGGGGCGCCGGGGCCGAGCCAGGCCGATACCCCGCGGGCGTCAGCCCGCCACCCTTCGACAGGGTCATGGCGACTCAGTAGTCTCATCCCACACCCACCCGACCCCTCGTACGGCAGGCGGCCCCACCGCCCCGTACCCGTCCCCAGGACTGTGCCCATGGCCCGCCGCACCCCCAACAGCTCGACGCGTTCGACGCGACAGCCGCAGCCCCAGCCGCTGCCCCGGACGCGGCGGTCCTTCGGTGACTTCGCCAAGGCGGCGCTCGCCTTCCTCGCGCTGGCCGTGCTCGTCGTCGGCGTCCCCCTGGCGCTCGCCTCCGTCATCGGCTGGCCGCTGCCGACCGAGGCGCCCTCGCTGGACATGCTCCAGCAGGAGATCACCGTCGACACGTTCCTGAACGTGCTGGCGGTCGTCGTGTGGTTCGCCTGGGCCCAGTTCACCGCCTGCGTCCTGGTCGAGGTGAAGGCCGCCCTCTCCGGCGTCGGCCTGCCCTCCCGGGTCCCGGGCGCCGGACCGAGCCAGGCCCTGGCCCGCCAACTGGTCGCCGCCGTACTCCTGCTCGGCGCCACCGCCGCCAGCTTCTCCCCGGGCCTCGGCCAGCTCGGCCAGCAACTCGAAGGCCACCAGCAGCCCGCCGCCGCGGCGGCCCAGCAGACCCCTGGCCTCTTCGGCCAGGACCGGGGCGCCGCCGAGTCGGCCGCCACCGCCGTCGCCGAACAGGCGGGCGCCCAGGCCGAACAGGCCGCCGCCAAGCCGGCCGCCTCGAAGGGCGACACGAAGTACTACCGCATCCAGCCGCCCGAGGGCCGCCACCACGACTCGCTCTGGGAGATATCGGAGCGCCACCTCGGCGACGGCCGCCGCTACCACGAGATCTACCAGCTCAACAAGGACCGCGTGCAGCCCGACGGTTCGCGGCTCTCCGAGGCCAGCCTCATCCGGCCCGGCTGGATCATGGAGATGCCCGCCGACGCCACCGGTGGCGAACTGGTCGAGATGCCCGACGAGGCCCCCAAGGTCTCCGAGGAGGTCCGCGAGCAGATCGCCGACTACGCCAAGTCCGGCGAGTCCAGCGCCGAAGGCGGCGGCGCGGCCCAGGAACAGAAGCCGGACACCGGCGACACCGGCCATACGGACCGCGACACCCAGCAGATCTCCATCCCCACCGAGCGCCCGGCCGAGCAGCCCCAGGTGGCCGCCCCGGCGGCGGCCGAGGGCTTCTCCTTCGGCCTCCCCGAGGCCCTGATCACCGCCCCGCTGCTCGCCGCCGGTCTCCTCGGCGCCCTCGGCCGCCGCCGCCGGGCCGCCCTGTGGCAGTCCGCGATGAGCGCCGTCGGCGGCCGCCGCGGCATGGAGCCGCCGGTCCCCGCCGGGTCCGCCGCCGACGTCGAGGACGCCCTGCTGATCGGCGCCGACCCCGAGGGCGTACGCCTCCTGGACCGCTCCCTGCGCGGCCTCGCCGCCTCGCTCGCCGACGAGTCCCGCCCGCTGCCCACCGTCTACGCGGCCTGGCTCAGCGACGGCGACCTCCACCTCCAGCTCGCCCAGCCCGCCGGGGAGCCGCCCGCGCCGTGGCAGACCGGCCAGGACGAGACGTTCTGGATGCTGGCGCGCGCCGACGGCGAGCGGTACGGCGACAGCGAGGCCGCCGCGCCCTTCCCGGGCCTCGTCTCGCTCGGCACCCTCGACGACTCGCGCCTGCTGCTCAACCTGGAGGCCGTCCCCGGCATCGTCTCGCTGAGCGGCGCCGCCGCCGACCGGGACGCCGTCTTCGCCTCGGTCGCCGCCGAACTCGCCACCAGCGGCTGGTCGGACCGGATGACCGTCACCCTGGCCGGCTTCGGCGAGGAGCTCACCGCCATCGCCCCGACCCGGCTGCGGCACCTCGACGGCGTCGACGCGCTCCTGGAGACCATGGAGGCCGAGACCCGCCAGCGCCGCGGCGCGCTCGGCACCGCCGGCCACGACTCGGTCCTCACCGGCCGCACCGGCCCGGCCCAGCACACCCGCTGGGCACCGCACCTGGTGCTGCTCGCCGCCGAGCCCACCGCCGACCAGGCCGTCCGCCTCGCCGAACTGGCCGCCGACGCCCCGCGCCTCGGCTTCGGCTACCTCATCGGCACCGAGAGCGGTGAACTCCCCGGCGCCGCCTGGGAGATGGAGATCACCCCGGAGGGCCGCCTGCTCGCCCCGCTGCTCGGCCTGGACCTCGACGCCCAGCGCGTCGAGGCCGCCGAACAGCGCGCCCTGGTCGACCTGTTCACCACCACCGACCCGGACCACGAGCCCGCCCCCGGTGCCGCACCGCCGCCCTTCCTGGTCGACGTCACCGAGCAGGGCCGCCCGGCCGTCTACGCCCGCATGGTCGGCCCGTACGAGATCATCGGCATCGACGCGCCCGACGACACCCGCTCGGTCCTCCTCCACGAGGCACTGGCCCAGCTGCTGCTGCACCGCGAGGGCGTCCACGTACGCGTCCTCGCCTCGGCTCTCTGGCCGCGCGGCGTCACCGAGGACGTGCGGGACGCCCTGGTGGACCGGCTCCGCGACTGGCTCGGCACCGACGAGGACGGCACCCCGCGCCTCACCACCGACGAGGCGGGCCGCCTCCACCTGGCCAAGTCCGTCGTCTCCGACCTCGACGTGCTCCGCTCGCTCTACCACGAGGCCACCCAGGGGCGCGGCGCCACCGACCGCGCCGTGCGCGGCCGCGCCCTCACCGACGCCCTCGGCCTGGTCCGCGGGCCGCTCCTCGCCGACCGGCCCGAGGGGCGGTACGGCTGGCTCTCGCACGAGATCATCGACGCCCAACTCCCGCTGCTCATCGCCGATATCGGCCTCGCCCTCGCCGCCTTCCACCTGGAGAAGGACCGTGCCGCCAAGGCCATCGAGGCGCTGGAGCGCGCCCTGTCGACCGCCCCCGCCGACGAACGCCTCTGGAACGAACTGCTCCGCGCCACCCACGCGAGTGGCGACACCGAGGCTCTGCGCCGCCGCGCCGCCGACCTGGTGGCCCGCAGCGGCGCCCGCGGTCTGCCCCCGCGCACCGAGGCGCTCCTCGACGAGCTGCTCCCGGCCTGGCGCGACACCGCGTCCGCCGCCGGGTGATGACCGGCCCGCTCTGGCTCGCCCCGCTCGCCGCCCTCTGGGGGGCGGGCTGGGGCGCCCTGCTGCCCCGCGCCGCCCACCGCCTCGCCGCCCCGGCGGGCGAGGAGTGGCTCACCACCTGCCCGCAGGGCCACCCGCTGGGCGGCTGGCTCGGCGCTCCCCACTGCGCCACCTGCCGTACGCCGCTGGGCCCGCGCGCCCTGCCCGTACTGCTGACCGCCGCCCTCTGTGCCGCGCTCGCCCTCACCACGGGCCCCCGCCCCGAACTGGCGGTCTGGCTCCTGGCCGCCCCGGTCGGCCTCCTCCTCGCCGTGGTCGACCTGCGCGTCATGCGCCTGCCCGACCCGCTCACCCTTCCGCTCGCCGCCGGAGTCCTCGCCCTCCTCGCGGTGGCCGCCGCCCTCCCCGGCGCCGCCGGTTCCTGGCTGAGCGCCCTCTACGGCCTGCTCGCCCTGGGCGGCGGCGCCTTCGTCCTCTTCCTGATCAACCCGGACGGCTTCGCCTTCGGCGACGTCAAACTCTGCCTCTCCCTCGGCGCCGCCCTCGGCTGGTACGGCCTCGGCGCCGTCTTCCTCGGCGCCTTCGCGGGCCTGCTCGTCGGCGCCGTCCACGGCCTCTACCTGGTCCTGGCCCGAGGCGCCGGCCGCCGCACCGCCTTCGCCTTCGGCCCCAGCCTGCTGACCGGGACGTACGCCACCCTCCTCCTGGCATCAGCAGCCCGCTGATCCCCCCGCACAAAAAAAACTCCCCCGCCCCCAACACGGCTTCGGGAGCCAAAGGGGCGCGTCGTTGTCGAGACACCCGTCGCGCGCAGGGAGCGAAGCGGACGAGCACGTCGGGTGTCTCGACAACGACATGTGGCGCCCCGGCGGCGAGTGAAGCTCGAAAGAAGGGAGCCGTGTGGCGCCCCGGAGGCGAGCGAAGCTCGCAGAAAAGGTGCGCGTAGTCTGAGGTGGACAGATTTTTCCCCCGCGCCGAGAGGTGTCAGCCGCGTGACCGAGAAGGCCGACCTTCAGTCCGTCCTCGACCGTGCCGCGGCGGGCGGCCGCATCACCCCCGAGGAGGCGGTGGCGCTCTACCGCGACGCCCCGCTGCACGCCCTCGGCGCCGCCGCCGACGCCGTACGCCGCCGCCGGTACGCCGGTACGGAGCACATCGCGACGTACATCATCGAGCGGAACATCAACTACACCAACGTCTGCGTCACCGCCTGCCGCTTCTGCGCGTTCTACGCCGCGCCGAAGGACACCGCGAAGGGCTGGACCCGCGACCTCGACGACATCCTGCGCCGCTGCGCGGAGACGGTCGAGCTGGGCGGCACGCAGATCATGTTCCAGGGCGGGCACCACCCGGACTTCGGCGTGGAGTACTACGAGGAGCACTTCTCCGCGATCAAGAAGGCCTTCCCCCAGCTGGTGATCCACTCGCTCGGCGCCTCCGAGGTCGAGCACATGGCGCGGATCTCCAAGACCACCGTCGAGGACGCCATCGCGCGCATCCACGCCGCCGGTCTCGACTCCTTCGCGGGCGCCGGCGCCGAGCTGCTGCCGGCCCGCCCCCGCAAGGCCATCGCCCCGCTCAAGGAGTCGGGCGAGCGCTGGCTGGAGATCATGGAGACCGCCCACCGGCTGGGCGTCGAGTCGACCTCGACCATGCTGATGGGCACCGGCGAGACCAACGAGGAGCGCATCGAGCACCTGCGGATGATCCGCGACTCGCAGGACCGCACGGGCGGCTTCCGCGCCTTCATCCCGTACACCTACCAGCCGGAGAACAACCACCTGAAGGGCCGTACGCAGGCGACGCTCTTCGAGTACCTGCGGATGATCGCCATCGCGCGTCTCTTCCTCGACAACGTCGCGCACATCCAGGGCTCCTGGCTGACCACCGGCAAGGAGGTCGGCCAGCTCTCGCTGCACTACGGCGCCGACGACCTCGGGTCGATCATGCTGGAGGAGAACGTCGTCTCCTCGGCCGGTGCCAAGCACCGCTCCAACCGCCTGGAGATCATCGACCTGATCCGCAAGGCCGGCCGCGTCCCCGCCCAGCGCGCCACCACCTACGAGCACCTGGTGGTCCACGACGACCCGGCCGACGACCCGGCCGACGACCGCGTGGTCTCGCACATCTCCTCCACCGCCATCGACGGCGGCACCGCGCACCCGGAACTGAAGCTGCTCGCCCCCAACTGACGCGAGCCGCCCCGTGCTGACCCTCCACACCGCCCCGCTGCTGCTGCCGCCAGGCGCCGCCCCGCTGCCGGACGGCGCCGTGCTGGTCCAGGGCGAGGTGGTGCTGGCGGTCGGGGCGCGCGAGGAACTGGCCGCCGCCCACCCCGGCGTCCGCACCCGCGCCTGGCCCGGCGTCCTCACGGCGGGGCTCACCCACTGGCGGGCCGCGCCCCTGCTGGAGGGGGCCTACCACCCCGACCCGCGCGAGTACGACCTGCTCGGCGACGCCCTCCTCACCGGCGGCGCTCTCGCCCGGCTGGCCCCTGACCGGACCCGCTGGGCGGGCAGCGTCCGGCGCGGCGTCCAGCGCCTGCTGCGGCACGGGGTGACCCGTGTCGCCGGGCCCTTCACCGACCCGGCCGTACGGTCGGCGCTGGTCCGTGCCGGGGTCGCCACGGTCGCCCCGCGCCCGGACCTGACGCCCGGCGAGCCCTCCTTCGACCCGTTCACGGCTCACTCGGCCCTGCCGGAGGCGCCGCTCACCCGGGGCGTGCGGGCCGACCTCGCCGCCTTCGACGTACCCGACGCGGCGGCCCTGCGGGACGGGGGCGCCGCCGCCTGCGTGGCGACCGTGCTGGCCGGGCGGCTCGTCCACCGGGCCCGCTGACCCGGCCGGCGGGGGCGCGCCGGGGTGGCCCGGCCCCGGGGTGTGCGGCGGGCGGAGGCACAATGGCGGGGTGACGCGTGCATCTCTGGACAAGCAGCCGCAGGAAGTCGCCTCGATGTTCGATGACGTGGCGGCCCATTACGACCTGACCAACGACGTGCTGTCGCTGGGCCAGGCCCGTCTGTGGCGGAAGGAGGTGGCCCGCGCCGTCGACGCCCGGCCCGCGCAGAAGATCCTCGATCTGGCGGCCGGCACCGCGACCTCCTCGCAGCCCTTCGCCCGCGCCGGCGCGTACGTCGTCCCCTGCGACTTCTCGCTGGGCATGCTGCGGGTCGGCAAGAGCCGCCACCCGTGGATGCCGTTCACGGCGGGCGACGCGATGAGGCTGCCGTTCCGCGACGACACCTTCGACGCGGTGACGATCTCCTTCGGCCTGCGCAACGTCCAGGACACCTCGGCGGCCCTCGCCGAGCTGTACCGGGTGACGAAGCCCGGTGGCCGGGTCGTCATCTGCGAGTTCTCCCAGCCGACCTGGGCGCCGTTCCGGTCGGTCTACACCGAATACCTGATGCGTGCCCTGCCGCCGGTGGCCCGCGCCGTCTCCTCCAACCCGGACGCCTACGTCTACCTCGCCGAGTCCATCCGCGCCTGGCCCGACCAGCCCGCGCTGGCCGCCCTGCTCCAGAAGGCGGGCTGGGCCAAGGTCGCCTGGCGCGACCTGACCGGCGGGATCGTCGCCCTGCACCGGGGCTACAAGGCCGCCTGAGCCCGCCCGTACCCGCCTTTCCGGCCATTCTGCGGCGGACGCCGGGTAGTGCCCGTGCCGGTCACCGATTGGCCTCAGGCGCCGGCCGGGCTGTTTTTGGCTGGGCTTCGTCTCGACCGTGCCGGTCACCGATTGGCCTCAGGCGCCGGCCGGGCTGTTTTTGGCTGGGCTTCGTCTCGACCGTGCCGGTCACCGATTGGCCTCAAGCGCCGGCCGGGCTGTTGGGTTCGCGGTTTCTCCGGTGCGTGGGTGGGGTGGGGCCGCGCCGGGGTACCTCCTCACAAACTGCATGGTGCGGGGTCAGTTGGAGTATGGCTGCCTCGTGTGCAGTTTGCTGCGGGGGCACCCCGACACGTCCCCACCCCACGGTCTCGTACGCGGCCGACCGCCGGAGGGGGGGAAGGCCGTCACCGATAACGCGCTCTTCCACAGTGACCACCGCCGTCGCTTCAGCTCACCACACAGATCAATGGGCGACGGCCTCGTCTTTTCCCTCCCACCGGCGGGACGACGCCGACGAGACGGAAGGGTGGGGTCGTGCCGGGGTGCCCCCGCAGCAAACTGCCGTGCTCGGCCGCCTTGAAGCGACTGACCCCGCACCTGGCAGTTTGTGAGGAGGTACCCCGGTGCGGCCCCGCCCGACCCACACGGCGAACGAACCGCGAACCTCTACAGCCCGGCCGGCGTTTGAGGCCATCGGCATCGGCGACCCGCAGGGTCGACGGGCGGCAGGCTGAGGCGGAGCCCAGCCACAACCCGGCCGAGACAGCCCGGCCGGCGATTGAGGCCCATCAGGGGCGGCCACAGCCCTAGGCCACCCCGGCGCCCCGTCAGAGCTTCAGCCGGTAGCAGTAGGCGGCCCGCCCGGACGGCGTACGCCACTCCTCGGGCTCGCCCATCCCGAGCCGCCGAGCCACCGCCGAGGAGCGGTGGTTGGCCGCGTCCACCAGGGCCACGACCTCCTCGACCCCGGCGGCACGCACCCGCTCCAGGGTCTCGCGGGCGGCGGCGGTCACGTACCCCTGGCCCCAGGCGGAACGAGTCAGCCTCCAGCCGATCTCGATCTGTCCCACAGCCGGGCTCCAGTCGTGCGGCCAGGGCTGGGCGCCGGTGAAGCCCAGCACCTCGCCCCGGGCGTCGGTCAGCGTCCAGAAGCAGAAGCCGAGTTCGGCGTCGTGGCGGCGCTGGCGGGCGGTCATCTCCTCGTAGACGGAACGCTCGGCGGACCTGCCGCCGAGGAACTCCATGACCTCGGGGTCGTCGAACACCCGGTGCCAGGCGTAGGCGTCCTCCTCGGTGGGGACGCGCAGGCCGATCGCGGGCGGAGGGTTGGTCATCTTCGGTGCGGCCCTTCAGTTCGGTGACAGGTGCCGCTGCATAGACTGCACCTGTCCCGTGCCGGACGGCACCCGATAACCCAGTCCCGGGGAGAGCCAGCAGTGAACGAGCCCCGTACCGAACAGACCGCGGATGTCATCGTCGTCGGCGCCGGGCCGGCCGGTTCGACGACCGCCTACCACCTGGCCAAGGCAGGCCTCGACGTGCTGCTGCTGGAGAAGACGGCGTTCCCGCGCGAGAAGGTCTGCGGCGACGGCCTCACCCCGCGCGCCACCAAGCAGCTGGTGGCGATGGGCATCGACATCTCCGAAGAGGCCGGCTGGCTGCGGAACAAGGGCCTGCGCATCATCGGTGGCGGCCACCGCCTCCAGCTCGACTGGCCGGACCTCGCGACCTTCCCCGACTACGGACTGGTCCGCAAGCGCGACGACTTCGACGAGCAGCTGGCCCGCCAAGCCCAGAAGGCAGGCGCCCGCCTCCACGAGCGGTGCAACGTCGGCGCCCCGATCACCGACCCGCGCACCGGCCGCATCACCGGCGTCGAGGCCAAGCTCGGCGAGGAGAAGACCCCGGTCACCTTCCACGCCCCGCTGGTCGTCGCCGCCGACGGCAACTCCACCCGCCTCTCCCTCGCCATGGGCCTGCACCGGCGCGAGGACCGCCCGATGGGCGTGGCGGTGCGCACGTACTTCACCTCGCCCCGCCACGAGGACGACTACCTGGAGTCCTGGCTGGAGCTGTGGGACAAGCGCGGCCCCGGCCCGGACCGGCTGCTGCCCGGGTACGGCTGGGTCTTCGGCATGGGCGACGGCACCTCCAACGTCGGCCTCGGCGTCCTCAACACCTCCGCCTCCTTCAAGGAGCTGGACTGGCGCGAGGTGCTGAAGGCGTGGACCGCCTCCATGCCCGAGGAGTGGGGCTACACCGAGGAGAACATGACGGGCCCGATCCGCGGCGCCGCCCTCCCGATGGCCTTCAACCGCCAGCCGCACTACACCAAGGGCCTGCTCCTGGTCGGCGACGCGGGCGGCCTCGTCAACCCGTTCAACGGCGAGGGCATCGCCTACGCGATGGAATCCGGGCAGATCGCGGCCGACGTCATCGTGCAGGCGCACGCCCGCTCCACCCCGGCCCAGCGCGAGCGCGCCCTGCTCGGCTACCCGAAGGTCCTCAAGGAGACCTACGGCGGCTACTACTCGATGGGCCGCGCCTTCGTGAAGCTCATCGGCAACCCGAAGGTCATGAAGCTGGCCACCGAACGCGGCCTGACCCACCCGGTGCTGATGCGCTTCACCCTGAAGATGCTCGCCAACCTCACCGACCCGACGGGCGGCGACGCGATGGACCGCGTCATCAACGGCCTGGCGAAGGTGGCCCCGAAGGCCTGACCGGGCCGACGGGCCCCCGACGGCCGGCGTACGACAGGCGGAAGGCCCGCCTCCCCCGAGGGAGGCGGGCCTTCGCGCGTATGGGGACGGGGGTACTGCTCAGCTCACAGGACGCGGACCGCGCCGTCGGCCGGGTAGCCGGAGAGGTCCTGGACGACGACGCCCTTGCCGGGGTTGGCGGCGTCGAGGTACTGGCCGTTCCCGATGTACACACCGGTGTGGAACGCCGAGCCCTGGCCACCCCAGTAGAGGATGTCGCCGACCTGGAGGTTGGAGGTGCCGACCTGGGTGCCGGCGGTCGACTGCTCCTGCGAGGTGCGCGGGAGGTCCACGCCGACCTGCTTGAAGGCGGCCTGCACGAGGCCGGAGCAGTCCCAGGAGTTGGGGCCGGTGCCGCCCATGACGTAGGCGTCGCCGACCTGCGCCTGGAGGAAGCTGACGACCGAGGCGACGGAGCCGCTGGCCGGGGCCGGGACGTCCTGGCTCGGGGCGGCGGACTCGCCGGAGCCGGAGGACGAGGTGGCCGCGGCGGTCTGCACGCCCGACAGGTCGGTGCGCTCGGCGCTGCGGGCGGCGCGCTCGGCGGCGGCGCGCTCGGCGGCCTTCTTCTTGGCGGCGGCCTCGGCCTTCTTCTCGGCCGCCTTCTGCGCCTTCTTGGCGTCCTTGACGGCCTTCTCGGCCGCGGTCTGCTGCTCGGCGCGGTACTGGTACGCGTCGGCGGCCTGCTGGGTCGCCTCGGCGGACTGGGCCACCTTCGAGGTGAGGGTGGCGGTCAGCGTGGGCATTTCGATGGTCTCGGTGACCGGTTCGGCGGCCGTGGCGGCGTTGGCGCTGCCGGCGACCGCGATGGTGCTGAGGACGCCACCGGCGACTCCGGCTCGCAGCGCCATGGTCGACGTGCTGCGGCGGCGGGGCTTCCGGTGGCTGCGTATGGGAGCGGAGTGGGACATGGGACAACCGCTATCAGGGCCGTCCGGTTACCCACAAGAAACGTGGGGTGCGCCACAGCTGTCCGTTTTGCCCGCCGAACGGGCGGCGCACGCCCCCTTATTGACGCCACAACGGGCAAAACGGGCCGCCGTGATCATGCGTGTGATCACGGGTTTTCCGCGTTACGCCCGAATTGCCCACGGCATACCACCGCAGCGGCCGGATGGCCAAGCCCCGGATTCGCACCCTCCGGTGGACGTGGCACAGGTCACGGAACGGTCACTGCGTCAGCTGCGTCCCGTGCGCTCGTGAACGTGTGCACGCACGCTCGTCCGGAGGGCTTCTGGATCCCCTGTGGAGGGGCGGTGGCGAGGAGTCCGCTTTTCGCCGGTCCGTCCCGAGTCGGGGAGGGCGAGGGGGCGGGACGGCCGGAGGGGGTGATTCCGCTTAGGTCGGACGCCGATAGATGGCCTGTCCCTATATCAAGCGTCGCTGTCCATCGCAAAGTTGCTCAGAGAAGACGATCTTGCTAGCGGAACCCCCTCCTACCTGCCCTGATGATCGAAGATGTCACCTCTGGTGATCACTCGGGTGCTTCACGTGTGAAGATCACCGCTCATCCGACTTCATGATCCTTCGTCAGGTGGTGGAGATCACAAAGACGTTGGTGACCCCCGTGTCGCAGATCACAGGACCGCAGGCATAGGATGCGGGGCAGTTGGGCTTGTGAACTGCCTCACATGTTCGCGATCTTCGTGAGCACGTCAGGCGGATCAGGCGGGATCGCCGAGGGGCCCACGTCGCCGAATGCAGTCAGTGCCGACTGAGAGGAGCGAGGAGCGGTGAACGCGTATGCGCCCATCCTCGTACTGGGAGCCCTGGGGGCGGCCTTCGCGGTCTTCTCCGTGGTCATGGCCACCCTGATCGGACCGAAGCGGTACAACCGGGCCAAGCTCGAAGCCTACGAATGCGGTATCGAGCCGACCCCGACTCCGGCCGGCGGTGGGCGATTTCCCATCAAGTACTACCTGACGGCGATGCTCTTCATCGTCTTCGACATCGAGATCGTCTTCCTTTACCCCTGGGCCGTGAGCTTCGACGCCCTGGGGCTTTTCGGGCTCGTCGAGATGCTCCTCTTCGTGCTCACCGTCTTCGTCGCCTACGCCTACGTCTGGCGCCGCGGCGGCCTGGAATGGGACTGAACCGCACGCCCACGAGGGACCACGAGGGATAGAGGGGTCTGAGAGCCACCCATGGGACTCGAAGAGAAACTGCCGAGCGGCTTCCTGCTCACCACCGTCGAACAGGCCGCGGGCTGGGTACGCAAGTCGTCCATGTTCCCCGCCACGTTCGGCCTCGCCTGCTGCGCCATCGAGATGATGACGACCGGCGCCGGCCGCTACGACCTGGCCCGGTTCGGCATGGAGGTCTTCCGCGGCTCGCCCCGCCAGGCGGATCTGATGATCGTCGCCGGGCGGGTCAGCCAGAAGATGGCGCCCGTGCTGCGCCAGGTCTACGACCAGATGCCCAACCCCAAGTGGGTCATCTCCATGGGCGTCTGCGCGTCCTCGGGCGGCATGTTCAACAACTACGCGATCGTCCAGGGCGTCGACCACATCGTCCCCGTCGACATCTACCTGCCGGGCTGCCCGCCGCGCCCCGAGATGCTGGTCGACGCGATCGTCAAGCTCCACCAGAAGGTGCAGGGCTCCAAGCTCGGCGTCAACAAGGAGGAGGCGGCCCGCGAGGCGGAGGAAGCCGCTCTCAAGGCGCTGCCCACCATCGAGATGAAGGGGCTGCTGCGGTGAGCGACAACCACCAGGACCCCGAGGCGCCGCGCGAGGACTCCGCGCTCCCGGCCGCTCGGAGCGAGGGCGAGGCCATCGCCTTCCGCCGGGGCATGTTCGGCGCCCAGGACACCGGCGACACCAGCGGTTACGGCGGCCTCGTCCGCACCGTCTCGCTGCCCGGCCCGGCCACCCGGCCCTACGGCGGCCCGCGTTCGCGCGAGGGGTACGGCGTCTTCGACGAGATCGCCGACGAACTCGAAGGCGCCCTCGACGAGCAGGGGCTGCTCCCGGAGAACGCCATCGACCGCACCGTGGTCGACCGGGGCGAACTCACCTTCCACATCGAGCGCGAGCACCTGCTGCGCGTCGCCCGCACCCTGCGGGACGACCCGGCGCTCCGCTTCGAACTGTGCACCGGGGTGAGCGCCGTGCACTACCCGCAGGACAAGGGACGCGAGCTGCACGCCGTCTACCACCTGCGCTCGATCACCCACAACCGGCTGATCCGGCTGGAGGTCTCGGCCCCCGACGCCGACCCGCACGTCCCCTCGCTGGTCTCCGTCTACCCGACCAACGACTGGCACGAGCGCGAGGCCTACGACTTCTTCGGCCTCATCTTCGACGGCCACCCGGCGCTGACCCGGCTGATGATGCCCGACGACTGGCAGGGCCACCCGCAGCGCAAGGACTACCCACTCGGCGGCATCGCCGTCGAGTACAAGGGCGCCCAGATCCCGGCACCCGACCAGCGGAGGTCGTACAGCTGATGAGCACTTCCCACCCCCGGCAGGAGGCCGGGCACGCAGGCGCCGCCGAGGACGAGGCGGCCGCCTACTCGGCCGGACGAGAGACCACCGAGGGCACCGTCTACACGGTGACCGGCGGCGACTGGGACGAGGTCGCCGAGGCGGCCGCCAAATCCGACGACGAGCGCATCATCGTCAACATGGGTCCCCAGCACCCGTCCACCCACGGCGTGCTGCGGCTGATCCTGGAGATCGACGGCGAGACCGTCACCGAGGCCCGCTGCGGAATCGGTTACCTGCACACCGGCATCGAGAAGAACCTCGAATACCGGAACTGGACGCAGGGCACCACCTTCGTCACCCGCATGGACTACCTGACCCCCTTCTACAACGAGGCCGCCTACTGCCTCGGCGTGGAGAAGCTCCTCGGCATCGAGGACCAGGTACCCGACCGCGCCTCGGTGATCCGCGTCCTGCTGATGGAGCTCAACCGGCTCTCCTCGCACCTGGTGGCCATCGCCACCGGCGGCATGGAGCTGGGCGCCACCACGATCATGATCTACGGCTTCCGCGACCGCGAGGTGGTCCTGGACGTCTTCGAGCTGATCACCGGCCTGCGCATGAACCACGCGTTCATCCGCCCCGGCGGCCTCGCCCAGGACCTCCCGGCCGGCTCCCTCGACCAGGTCCGCGAGGCGGTGAAGACGCTCCGCAAGAACATCGACGAGTACGACAAACTCGCCACCGGCAACCCGCTGTTCCAGGGCCGCATGAAGGGCATCGGTCATCTGGACCTGGCCGGCTGCATGGCCCTCGGCATCACCGGGCCCGTGCTGCGCTCCACCGGGCTCCCGCACGACCTGCGCAAGTCCGACCCGTACTGCGGCTACGAGACGTACGACTTCGAGGTGCCGACCGCCGACACCTGCGACTCCTACGGGCGGTTCCTCATCCGGCTCGCCGAGATGCGCGAGTCGTTGAAGATCGTCGAGCAGTGCGTCGACCGGCTCCGCGAGCCCGGCGAGGTCATGGTCTCCGACAAGAAGATCGCCTGGCCCGCGCAGCTCGCGCTCGGCCCGGACGGCCTCGGCAACTCCCTCGATCACATCAAGAAGATCATGGGCACCTCGATGGAGTCCCTGATCCACCACTTCAAGCTGGTCACCGAGGGGTTCCGGGTCCCGCCCGGCCAGGCGTACGCCGCCGTCGAGTCCCCCAAGGGCGAGCTGGGCGCGCACGTCGTCTCCGACGGCACCACCCGCCCCTACCGGGTCCACTTCCGCGACCCGTCCTTCACCAACCTGCAGGCCGTGGCGGCCATGTGCGAAGGCGGCCAGGTCGCCGACGTCATCGTCGCCGTCGCGTCCATCGACCCCGTGATGGGAGGCGTCGACCGGTGACCGCCACACCGCCCAGCCCCTCGGTGGCCCTGGGTATGCCCCAGCTCCCCGCCCCCGCGTACCCGGCCGAGACCCACGCCCGGCTCAAGGCCGACGCCGAGGCGATCATCGCCCGCTACCCGGACTCCCGCTCCGCGCTGCTGCCGATGCTCCACCTCGTGCAGTCCGAGGAGGGGTACGTCACCCGGACCGGCATGGCCTTCTGCGCCGAACTCCTCGGCCTCACCACCGCCGAGGTCACCGCCGTCGCCACCTTCTACACCATGTACCGGCGCAAGCCCTCGGGCGACTACCAGGTCGGCGTCTGCACCAACACGCTCTGCGCCGTCATGGGCGGCGACGCCATCTTCGACGAGCTGAAGCAGCACCTCGGCGTCGGCAACGACGAGACCACCGAGGACGGCAAGATCACCCTGGAGCACATCGAGTGCAACGCGGCGTGCGACTACGCGCCCGTGGTGATGGTCAACTGGGAGTTCTTCGACAACCAGACGCCCGACTCCGCCAAGCGCCTCGTCGACGACCTCCGCGAGGGCCGCACCGCCGAGCCCACCCGGGGCGCGCCGCTGTGCACGTACAAGGAGACCGCGCGCATCCTCGCGGGCTTCCCCGACGAGCGGCCCGGCGCGGTCGAGGCGACCGGCGGCGCCGGACCCGCCTCCCTGATCGGCCTCAAGCTGGCCAAGGGTGAACTGCCGCAGCGGCGCGTCGTCCACCCGCGCGGCCAGGACGGTGCCGCGGCCCCCGACGCCACCGGCCACACCCCCTCGCCCGCCGAACACCTCAGCTCGCACGACGCGCCGCAGCAGACCGCGCCCGCCGACCCCGAGAACCCGGCCGGTCCGGTCACCGGCGGCGGCGACGGCTCCGAGGAGGGGAAGTGATGACCGTGGCCGCCGAGATGAACCAGACCAGCCCCGACAAGCTGCTCGCGCCCGTCCTGTCGGCCTTCTGGGACCAGCCCGAATCCTGGACCCTGGAGACCTATCGCCGCCACGACGGCTACGAGGGCCTGCGAAAAGCCCTCGCGATGAGCCCCGACGACCTCATCGCCTACGTCAAGGACGCCGGGCTGCGCGGCCGCGGCGGCGCCGGCTTCCCCACCGGGATGAAGTGGCAGTTCATCCCGCAGGGCGACGGCAAGCCGCACTACCTCGTCGTCAACGCCGACGAGTCCGAGCCCGGCACCTGCAAGGACATCCCGCTCCTCTTCGCCAACCCGCACTCCCTCATCGAGGGCATCGTGATCGCCTGCTACGCGATCCGCTCCAGCCACGCCTTCATCTACCTGCGCGGCGAGGTCGTCCCCGTCCTGCGCCGCCTGCACGAGGCGGTGCGCGAGGCGTACGAGGCGGGCTACCTCGGCAAGGACGTCCTCGGCAGCGGCCTCGACCTCGAACTCACGGTGCACGCGGGCGCCGGCGCCTACATCTGCGGCGAGGAGACCGCCCTCCTCGACTCACTCGAAGGGCGCCGCGGACAGCCCCGCCTGCGGCCCCCCTTCCCCGCCGTCGCCGGCCTCTACGCCTGCCCCACGGTGGTGAACAACGTCGAGTCGATCGCCTCGGTTCCCGCCATCCTCCAGCAGGGCAAGGAGTGGTTCCGCTCGATGGGCAGCGAGAAGTCCCCGGGCTTCACGCTCTACTCGCTCAGCGGCCACGTCGCCGGACCCGGCCAGTACGAGGCACCGCTCGGCATCACCCTGCGCCAGCTCCTCGACATGAGCGGCGGCATGCGCCCCGGCCACCGCCTCAAGTTCTGGACGCCCGGCGGCTCCTCCACCCCGATGTTCACCGACGAGCACCTCGACGTCCCCCTCGACTACGAGGGCGTCGGCGCCGCCGGCTCCATGCTCGGCACCAAGGCGCTCCAGTGCTTCGACGAGACCACCTGCGTGGTCCGCGCCGTCACCCGCTGGACCGAGTTCTACGCCCACGAGTCCTGCGGCAAGTGCACCCCCTGCCGCGAGGGCACGTACTGGCTCGTCCAGTTGCTCCGCGACATCGAGGCGGGCAAGGGGCGCATGAGCGACCTCGACAAGCTCAACGACATCGCCGACAACATCAACGGCAAGTCGTTCTGCGCGCTCGGCGACGGCGCGGCGTCCCCCATCTTCTCCTCGCTCAAGTACTTCCGCGACGAGTACGAACAGCACATCACCGGCAAGGGCTGCCCCTTCGACCCCGCGAAGTCGACGCTCTGGGCGGACCAGCACCTGGAGGCCAAGGCATGACCGTGACGTCCGGCGCCGCACCCGGCACCCCGGCCGGGGTGCCGCCCGAGGACCTGGTGACGCTCACCATCGACGGAGTCGAGATCTCCGTGCCCAAGGGCACTCTGGTGATCCGCGCCGCCGAACTCCTCGGCATCGAGATCCCGCGCTTCTGCGACCACCCGCTCCTCGACCCCGCCGGCGCCTGCCGCCAGTGCATCGTCGAGGTGGAGGGCCAGCGCAAGCCCATGGCCTCCTGCACCATCACCTGCACCGAGGGGATGGAGGTCCGCACCCAGCTCACCTCCCCGGTCGCCGAGAAGGCCCAGCGCGGCGTGATGGAGCTGCTCCTCATCAACCACCCGCTGGACTGCCCCGTCTGCGACAAGGGCGGCGAATGCCCGCTCCAGAACCAGGCGATGCAGGTCGGCGACCCCGACTCCCGCTTCGAGGGCAGGAAGCGGACCTACGAGAAGCCCGTCCCGATCTCCACCCAGGTCCTCCTGGACCGGGAGCGGTGCGTGCTCTGCGCCCGCTGCACCCGCTTCTCCCACCAGATCGCGGGCGACCCGATGATCGAGCTGATCGAGCGCGGCGCGCTCCAGCAGGTCGGCACCGGCGACGGCGACCCCTTCGAGTCGTACTTCTCGGGCAACACCATCCAGATCTGCCCGGTCGGCGCCCTCACCTCCGCCGCCTACCGCTTCCGCTCGCGCCCCTTCGACCTGGTCTCCTCGCCCAGCGTCTGCGAGCACTGCGCCGGGGGCTGCGCCACCCGCACAGACCACCGCCGCGGCAAGGTCATGCGGCGGCTCGCCGCCGACGACCCCGAGGTCAACGAGGAGTGGATGTGCGACAAGGGGCGGTTCGGCTTCCGGTACGCCCAGTCGCCCGAGCGCCTCACCCAGCCCCTGGTCCGCTCCGAGGCCGGCGTCCTGGAACCGGCCAGCTGGCCGGAGGCGCTGGAGACGGCCGCGCGGGGGCTCGCCGCCGCCCGCGGCCGCGCCGGAGTCCTCACCGGCGGGCGCCTGACCGTCGAGGACGCCTACGCCTACAGCAAGTTCGCCCGGGTCGCGCTCGACACCAACGACATCGACTTCCGGGCCCGCCCGCACAGCGGTGAGGAGGCCGACTTCCTCGCCTCCCAGATCGCCGGACGCGGCCGCGACCTCGACGGCGGCGGCCTCACCTACGCCGACCTGGAGAAGGCCCCCGCCGTCCTGCTCGCCGGGATCGAGGCCGAGGAGGAGGCGCCCGGCGTCTTCCTGCGGCTCCGCAAGGCGTGGCGGGGCCACGGCCAGCGCACCTTCGCCCTGGCCACCCACACCACCCGCGGCCTCACCAAGGCGGGCGGCACCCTGCTCCCCGCCGCCCCCGGCACCGAGACCGAGTGGCTCAAGGCGCTCGGCACCGGCTTCGGCCTGGAGGGCGTCGGCCAGGAGGCGGGCGAGGCGCTGCGCGCCGAGGGCGCCGTCATCGTCGTCGGCGAACGCCTCGCCGCCGTCGAGGGCGGCCTGACCGCCGCCGTCCGGGCCGCCGCCGCGCTCGGCGCGCGCCTGGTGTGGATCCCGCGCCGCGCCGGTGAGCGCGGCGCCGTCGAGGCCGGGGCGCTCCCCTCGCTGCTGCCCGGCGGCCGCCCGGCCACCGACCCGCGCGCCCGCGACGAGGTCGCCGCCGCCTGGGGCGTGGCCGAACTGCCGCACCGGTACGGCCGCGACACCGGCCAGATCGTCGAGGCCGCCGCCTCCGGCGAGCTGACCGCGCTGCTGGTCGGCGGCGTCGAGGTGGCCGACCTGCCCGACCCGGCCCGGGCCCGGCAGGCCCTGGAGCGGGCTCAGTTCGTGGTCTCCCTCGAACAGCGTCCCTCCGAGGTGACCGAGCGGGCCGACGTGGTGCTTCCGGTCGCCGCGGTCGCCGAGAAGTCCGGCACCTTCCTCAACTGGGAGGGCCGCGCCCGGATGTTCGAGGCGGCGCTCAAGCCCGAGCAGATGACCCGCCGCCTCGCCCCCGGCGACCTGCGCGTCCTGCACATGCTGGCCGACGCGGTCGCCGAGGCCGACAGCGAGGGCCGCGGCGAGCTGGCCCTGCCCGACATCCGCGCCGCCCGCCGCGAACTGGACCGGCTCGGCGGCTGGGACGCCCGCCCGTCCCGCCCCGCCGTCCCGCCGGAGGCCCCGGCCGGGGCCGCGCTGCCGAGGCCCGCCGCCGGTGAGGCCGTCCTCGCCGGGCACCGGATGCTGCTCGACCAAGGCATGCTCCAGCGCGGCGACGAGGCGCTGGCCGGGACACGGCACGCCGCCCCGGCCCGGCTCTCCGCCGCGACCGCCGCCGAGATCGGCGCCGCCGACGGCACCGGCCTCACGGTGACGGGCCCGGCGGGCAGCCTCGAACTGCCGCTGCTCGTCACCGACATGCCCGACCGGGTGGTCTGGCTGCCGCTGAACTCCACCGGTACCGGGGTGGCCTCGGACACCGGGGCCGTCCCCGGCCAGCTGGTGCGCATCGCCCCGGCCGCCGCGGCCCCGGCGGAAGTGGAGGAGTCGTGAGTCCGTCCGTCGTCCCGGCGCGGGAGCTGGAAGCCCGCGACCGGGGGGCGCCCCCCGCCGGAGGCCCGCGCCCCCTGCCGGGGAACCCTGAGCGCACCGGAGGTGCCGCCGTGCCCGCAACCCCCGTCCACCGCGCCCGCCCGGCGCGCGCCGAAGCGGCCCGGGAGGTGGCGGCGTGACCCCGATCCTCCTGGCGGCCGAGGACCTCTCGATGTTCGGCCGCGACCCGTGGTGGCTGGTCGTCGTCAAGGCGGTCTTCTGCTTCGCCTTCCTCCTGCTGACGGTGCTCTTCGCGATCGTCTGGGAGCGCAAGGTCGTCGCCTGGATGCAGCGCCGCGTCGGCCCCAACCGGGCCGGGCCCTGGGGCATGCTCCAGTCGCTGGCCGACGGCGCCAAGCTGATGCTGAAGGAAGACGTCGTCGTCAAGCGCGCCGACAAGGCCGTGTACGTGCTGGCGCCGATCGTCGCCGCGATCCCCGCCTTCATGGCGTTCGCGGTGATCCCCTTCGGCCCCGCCGACAACCAGGTCTCGATCTTCGGCCAGCGCACCACGATGCAGCTGACCGACCTCCCGATCGCGCTCCTCTACATCCTCGCGGTCGCCTCGATCGGCATCTACGGCATCGTGCTGGCCGGCTGGTCCTCCGGCTCGACCTACCCGCTCCTGGGCAGCCTGCGCTCCTGCGCCCAGATGATCTCGTACGAGATCGCCATGGGCGCCGCCTTCGCCTCGGTCTTCCTCTACTCCGGTTCGATGTCGACCTCGACCATCGTGGAGTCGCAGGCGGACCGGTGGTACATCGTGCTGCTGCCGGTCTCCTTCCTCATCTACATCGTGACGATGGTCGGCGAGGTCAACCGCGCCCCCTTCGACATGCCGGAGTCCGAGGGTGACCTGGTCGGCGGCTTCAACACCGAGTACTCGTCGATCAAGTTCGCGATGTTCATGCTCGCCGAGTACATCAACATGGTGACCGTCTCGGCGGTGGCGGTGACGCTCTTCCTCGGCGGCTGGCGGGCCCCCTTCCCGGTGACCGCCTTCTGGGAGGGGGCCAACCAGGGCTGGTGGCCCATGCTCTGGTTCACCCTCAAGCTCCAGTTGCTGCTCTTCCTCTTCATCTGGCTGCGCGGCACCCTGCCCCGGGTCCGCTACGACCAGCTGATGAAGCTCGGCTGGAAGGTGCTCATCCCGGTCTCCGTGGTGTGGCTGATGCTGGTCGCCACCGTGCGGACGCTGCGGAACGAGAACATGCCGTTCGCCGACATCGCCCTGTACGTCTTCGGCGGGCTGATCTTCCTGCTGCTCCTCTCGTTCGTCATCGACTTCTACCGCGACCGCCGCGACAAGGAGCGCGAACAGGAGACCGAGGAGCCCGCGTTCGACCCGATGGCCGGGGGCTACCCGGTGCCGCCGCTGCCCGGCCAGGCCCTGCCACCGGTGCCCAGGCGGCCCGCGCGCGGCGAGCGGGAGCTCGTTGTCAGTGGCGCACCGGACACTGTGAGTGACCGTGGTGACACGGAAGGAAAGGAGGCGTCCGATGACTGAGGGAGCCAATCAGTCGGACCAGGGGTTCCAGAACCCCGTCGCGGGCTTCGGCGTGACCTTCAAGGCCATGTTCAAGAAGCGGCTGACCGAGCAGTATCCGGAGCAGCCCAAGACGACGGCGCCCCGCTTCCACGGCCGCCACCAGCTCAACCGCCACCCGGACGGGCTGGAGAAGTGCGTCGGCTGCGAGCTGTGCGCCTGGGCCTGTCCGGCCGACGCCATCTACGTCGAAGGCGCGGACAACACCGAGGAGGAGCGCTACTCGCCCGGCGAGCGGTACGGCCGCGTCTACCAGATCAACTACGCCCGCTGCATCCTCTGCGGCCTGTGCATCGAAGCCTGCCCGACCCGGGCGCTGACGATGACCAACGAGTTCGAACTGGCCGACTCCACCCGGGAGAGCCTGATCTACACCAAGGACCAGCTCCTCGCCGGGCTGACCGAGGGCATGGTCGACTCCCCGCACTCCATCTTCCCGGGCACCGACGAGCAGGACTACTACCGGGGCCTGGTCACCGAGGCCGCCCCCGGCACCGTCCGCCAGGTGGCCGTCTCCAAGGGCGAGCCGGCGGTGGTCGACAGCGAGCCGGTCGCCCCGGCCGAGGGCGCCCCGCCCGCGCCGGCCCCGGCCGCCTCGCCCGCCGCCTCCGCCGGATCGGCCGCCCAGGCCCCGAAGGAGGGACAGGGATGAGCCTGCTCGCCGCCTCCGTCACCTCCACCGGCGAGGCCGTCCAGTTCTGGATCCTCGGCACGGTCGCCGTGGTCGGCGCCCTGGCGACGGTCCTGATGAAGAAGGCCGTGCACAGCGCGCTCTGCCTGGCCGCCACCATGATCGTGCTGGCCGTCTTCTACCTGGCCAACGGTGCGTACTTCCTCGGCATCGTGCAGATCGTCGTCTACACCGGCGCGATCATGATGCTCTTCCTCTTCGTGGTCATGCTGGTCGGCGTCACCGCCGCCGACTCGCTGAAGGAGACCCTGAAGGGCCAGCGCTGGCTGGCCGCCCTCGCCGCCCTCGGCTTCGGCATCCTGCTGATCTCCGGGATCGGCCAGGTGGGCATCAGCCAGTTCAACGGCCTGGCCGCCGCCAACGCCGGAGGCAACGTCCAGGGCCTCGCCGCCCTGATCTTCACCAAGTACGTCTTCGCCTTCGAGATCACCGGCGCCCTGCTGATCACCGCCACGGTCGGCGCGATGCTCCTCACCCACCGCGAGCGCACCGAGCGCGCCTCCACCCAGCGCGAGCTGGCCGAGAAGCGCGTCCGGGAGAACACTCACGTACCGCCGCTGCCCGCCCCCGGGGTCTACGCCCGGCACAACGCCGTGGACATCCCCGGCCTGCTCCCCGACGGCACCCCGTCCGAGCTGACCGTCAACCAGACGCTGCGCGAGCGCGGCCAGATCCGGGACGTCTCCCAGGAGGCCCTCGACGACCTCAAGGCGCTGGAGCAGCGCTCCACCGAGCGTCTGGGCCGTGACCGGGAGGAGGAGAACGCCCAGTGAACCCCGTCAACTACCTCTATCTCGCGGCGCTGCTGTTCACCATCGGCGCCACCGGCGTCGTCATCCGCAAGAACGCCATCGTCGTCTTCATGTGCGTCGAGCTGATGCTCAACGCCTGCAATCTTTCGCTCGTCGCCTTCTCCCGCATGCACGGCAATCTGGACGGCCAGATCCTCGCCTTCTTCACGATGGTCGTCGCCGCCGCGGAGGTCGTGGTCGGGCTCGCGATCATCGTGTCGCTGTTCCGTACCCGCCATTCGGCCTCGGTCGACGACGCCAGCCTGATGAAGCTGTAAGGGGTCGCTGAATCGTGGAGAACCTGATTGCGCTGCTCGTCGCGGCGCCCCTGCTCGGAGCCGCGGTGCTCCTGCTCGGCGGTCGGCGCCTCGACCGCGCGGGCCACCTGCTCGGCACCCTGATGGCGGCGGCCTCGTTCGCCTTCGCGGTGGTGCTCTTCACCGACATGCTGGGCCGCTCCGGGGACGACCGGGCGCTGCACCAGCACCTGTTCAGCTGGATCCCGGTGGGCGGCTTCCAGGCCGACATCGCCTTCCAGCTCGACCAGTTGTCGATGACGTTCGTCCTGCTCATCACCGGCGTCGGCACCCTGATCCACCTCTACTCCATCGGCTACATGGAGCACGACGAACGCCGTCGCCGCTTCTTCGCCTATCTCAACCTCTTCCTCGCGGCGATGCTCCTGCTGGTCCTCGCCGACAACTACCTCCTGCTGTACGTCGGCTGGGAGGGCGTGGGCGTCGCCTCGTACCTGCTGATCGGCTTCTGGCAGCACAAGCCGAGCGCGGCGACGGCGGCGAAGAAGGCCTTCCTCGTCAACCGCGTCGGCGACGTGGGCCTCTCCATCGCGATCATGCTGATGTTCACCACCTTCGGCACCTTCGCGTTCGGCCCGGTCCTCGCCGCCACCGGCGAGACCAGCGAGGGCAAGCTCACCGCCATCGCGCTGATGCTGCTGCTGGCGGCCTGCGGCAAGTCGGCCCAGGTGCCGCTCCAGTCCTGGCTGGGCGACGCGATGGAGGGCCCGACCCCGGTCTCCGCCCTCATCCACGCGGCGACCATGGTCACCGCCGGCGTCTACCTCATCACCCGCTCCGGCGCGATCTTCAACGCCGCCCCCGACGCCCAGACCGTGGTCGTCGTGGTCGGCGCGGTGACACTCCTCTTCGGTGCGATCGTCGGTTGCGCCAAGGACGACATCAAGAAGGCGCTCGCCGGATCGACCATGTCGCAGATCGGCTACATGATCCTCGCGGCCGGGCTCGGCCCGATCGGGTACGCCTTCGCGATCATGCACCTGGTGACGCACGGCTTCTTCAAGGCCGGGCTGTTCCTCGGCGCCGGTTCGGTCATGCACGGCATGAACGACGAGGTCGACATGAGGAAGTACGGCGGTCTCCGCAAGTACATGCCGGTCACCTTCGTCACCTTCGGCCTCGGGTACCTCGCCATCATCGGCTTCCCCGGCCTCTCCGGCTTCTGGTCCAAGGACAAGATCATCGAGGCGGCCTTCGCCAAGGGCGGCGCCGAGGGCTGGATCCTCGGCGCGGTCACCCTGCTGGGCGCCGCCCTCACCGCGTACTACATGACGCGCGTGATGCTGATGACCTTCTTCGGCGAGAAGCGCTGGCAGCCGGATGCCGAAGGGAACGAGCCGCACCCGCACGAGTCCCCGAAGTCCATGACGATCCCGATGATCGTGCTCGCCTTCGGTTCGGTCTTCGCGGGCGGACTCTTCAGTCTCAACGAATCCTTCGTCAACTGGCTGAAGCCCGTCACCGCCTTCGAGCACGGCCACTCGCCGCTCAGCGCCGCCGTCGTCACCACGGCCACCGTGGTCGTCCTGCTCGTCGGCGTCGGCCTGGCCTGGCTCCAGTACGGCCGCAAGGCGGTGCCGGTGGTGGCCCCGCGCGGCTCGCTGCTCACCCGGGCGGCCCGCCGCGACCTCGGCCAGGACGACTTCAACCACGTCGTGCTGGTCCGCGGCGGCGAGCACCTGACCCGCTCCCTGGTCTACGTCGACCACACCCTGGTCGACGGCGTGGTCAACGGCACGGCCGCCTCGGTCGGCGGCCTCTCCGGCCGGCTGCGCAAACTCCAGACGGGTTACGCCCGTACGTACGCGGTCTCCATGTTCGGGGGTACGGCGGTCCTCATCGCCGCGACCCTGCTGATGAGGGCGGTCTGATACCGATGTCGTTTCCCCTGCTGACAGCGACGGCCGCGCTCCCGGCGATCGGCGCGATCGTGACGGCCGCCGTCCCGGCGGCCCGCAGCCGCCCCGGCGGCGACGGCCCGCGGGGCTCCGGCACGGCCAAGGTCGTGGCGCTGCTCTTCTCCGTGGCCACCTTCGTCCTCGCCATGACGGTCCTGGTCCGCTTCGAGCCGGGCGGCGCCCGCTACCAGCTCACCGAGGCCTACGACTGGATCCCCGCCTTCGGCGTCCGCTACGAACTGGGCGTCGACGGCATCGGGGTGGCGCTGATCGCGCTGACCGCCCTGCTCATCCCGTTCGTCATCCTGGCGGGCTGGCACGACGCGGACAGCCTGGAGAACAGCTCCAAGCGGTGGCGCCCCACCCAGGGCTTCTTCGCGCTGATCCTCATGGTCGAGGCGATGGTGATCCTCTCCTTCGAGGCCACCGACGTCTTCCTCTTCTACCTCTTCTTCGAGGCCATGCTCATCCCGATGTACTTCCTCATCGGCGGCTTCGGGGACCGGGCGAGCGGCACCGACGAGGCACAGGCCGCCACCCAGCGGTCGTACGCGGCCGTCAAGTTCCTCCTCTACAACCTCGCCGGCGGCCTGATCATGCTGGCCGCCGTCATCGGGCTGTACACGGTGGCGGGCAGCTTCTCGCTCAGCGAGATCGCCCAGGCCCGGGCCGACGGCACGCTGGAGATGGCCACCTCCACCGAGCGGTGGCTCTTCCTCGGCTTCTTCTTCGCCTTCGCGATCAAGGCCCCGCTCTGGCCGCTGCACACCTGGCTGCCCAACGCCATGGGTGAGGCCACCGCCCCCGTCGCGGTCCTCATCACGGCCGTCGTCGACAAGGTCGGCACCTTCGCGATGCTCCGCTTCTGCCTCGGCCTCTTCCCCGAGGCCAGCAAGTGGGCGACACCGGTGGTCCTGGTCCTCGCCCTGGTCTCGATCATCTACGGCGCGCTGCTCGCCGTCGGCCAGCGCGACATCAAGCGGCTGGTGGCGTACGCCTCGATCTCGCACTTCGGCTTCATCATCCTCGGCATCTTCGCCATGACCAGCCAGGGCCAGTCCGGCGCCACCCTCTACATGGTCAACCACGGCCTGTCGACGGCGGTGCTGATGCTGGTCGCGGGCTTCCTGATCTCCCGCCGGGGCTCGCGCCTCATCGCCGACTACGGCGGGGTCCAGAAGGTCGCCCCGGTCCTCGCCGGGACCTTCCTGGTCGGCTCGCTGGCGACGCTCTCCCTGCCCGGACTCGCCCCGTTCGTCAGCGAGTTCCTGGTCCTGGTCGGCACCTTCGCCCGCTATCCGGTGATCGGCATCATCGCCACCGTCGGCATCGTGCTCGGCGCGCTCTACACCCTCGTGCTCTACCAGCGCACCATGACCGGCCCGGTCAAGCCGGTCATCTCGAAGATGCCTGACCTCAAGGTGCGGGAACTGGCCGTCATCGCCCCGCTGATCGCGCTCCTGCTCTTCCTCGGCGTCTACCCGAAGCCGCTGACGGAGCTGGTCGACCCGGCGGTGAACCACACCCTCTCCGACGTACAGCAGAAGGACCCGAAGCCCGACGTGGAGGCGGCCAAGTGAACGCAAACGCCGTCCACACCCTGTGGACAAGCGCGGCGGCCGACCCGATCTCCAAGATCCCGTCGCCGACCATCGAGTACGCCCAGCTCGCCCCCGTGATGATCGTCATCGGCGCGGCCGTCATCGGCATCGTCGTGGAGGCGTTCGTCCCGCGCCGTGCCCGCTACCACGTCCAGCTCTGGCTGACCGTGGCGGCGCTCGGCGCGGCCTTCGCCTCCGTCGTCGCCCTCGCGGTCGGCGGGTACGGCACCACCAAGCAGACCAGTATCGCCATGGGCGCCCTCGCCGTGGACGGGCCCGCCCTCTTCCTCCAGGGCGTCATCCTGCTCTCCGGCGTGCTGGCCGCCTTCACCTTCGCCGAGCGCCGCCTGGACCGGGCGCACGGCAAGCGCGTCGACTCCTTCGTGGCGCAGGCCGGTGCCGTCCCCGGCAGCGAGGCCGAACAGGCCGCCGTCAAGGCCGGGTTCGCCACCACCGAGATCTTCCCGCTGATGCTCTTCGCGGTCGGCGGCATGATCGTCTTCCCCGCCGCCAACGACCTGCTGACGCTCTTCATCGCGCTGGAGGTCTTCTCCCTCCCGCTCTACCTGATGTGCGCCCTGGCCCGCCGCAGGCGGCTCATGTCGCAGGAGTCGGCGGTCAAGTACTTCCTGCTCGGCGCCTTCTCCTCCGCCTTCCTCCTCTTCGGCATCGCCCTGCTCTACGGCTACGCGGGCTCCGTCTCGTACGCCGTGATCGCCGACGTGGTCGACGGCACCCTGATCACCTCGGACCCGGTCCTCGCCGAGACGATGGGCAACGACGCGCTGCTCCTCATCGGCATGGCCCTGGTCCTGATGGGCCTGCTCTTCAAGGTCGGCGCTGTCCCCTTCCACATGTGGACGCCCGACGTCTACCAGGGCGCCCCCACCCCGGTCACCGGCTTCATGGCCGCCGCCACCAAGGTCGCCGCCTTCGGCGCCCTGCTGCGGCTGCTCTACGTGGTGCTGCCCGGCATGCGCTGGGACTGGCGGCCGGTGATGTGGGGCGTGGCCATCGCCACCATGGTGGTCGGCGCGATCGTCGCCGTCACCCAGACCGACGTGAAGCGGCTGCTGGCCTACTCCTCGGTGGCGCACGCGGGCTTCATCCTCGCCGGTGTGATCGCCGCCAGCCCGGCCGGGATCTCCTCCGTCCTCTTCTACCTCGCCGCCTACTCCTTCGTGACCATCGGCGCCTTCGCCGTCGTCACCCTGGTGCGGGACGCCGGGGGAGAGGCCACCCACCTCTCCAAGTGGGCGGGGCTCGGACGGCGCTCCCCGCTGGTCGCCGCGGTCTTCGCGGTCTTCCTGCTGGCCTTCGCCGGGATCCCGCTGACCAGTGGCTTCTCCGGCAAGTTCGCGGTCTTCTCGGCGGCCGCCGAGGGTGGGGCCGGGGCGCTGGTCATCATCGGTGTCCTCTCCTCCGCCGTCGCCGCCTTCTTCTACGTCCGGGTGATCGTCCTGATGTTCTTCAGCGAGCCGCGCGCCGACGGGCCGACCGTCACCGTGCCCTCGCCGCTGACCATGAGTGTGATCGGCGTCGGCGTCGTGGTCACGGTGGTGCTGGGGGTGGCTCCGCAGTACTTCCTGGACCTGGCCGGGCAGGCGGGGGTCTTCGTCCGCTGACCCTGGGGGCGGGTGTCCGCGCCCGCCCGGACCGGGCCGCACCGCCCGGCTCCCGCGTCGCCGCCGCCCGAAGCGGCGGAACAGGCCCGCGCGCCCTTGTGGACAACTCCGTCACCCTTCCACCCACCCCGCGTTTCCGCAGTTCACCGACGGTGTGACCGAGGGACCTGTGGACAACTTCGTGGGCTGTCCCTCCGGCCCCCTACGCTGGAGGCAGCCTCAGAGACCACACGTGGTTCAGGGCGCCGCAGGGAGCGGATGGGCACGCGAGCGAGGGGCACGGGGCACGGAGCGATGAACGGAACGAGCGGCATGGCGAGCGGCACGACGGACAGCGGCACACCCGCGGAGACGGCCACCCCGGCCGGGGGCGGCACCCCCGCACACGGCGGGCCCGAGGGCTTCCCGGACGACCTCTTCGAAGGCAGCCCCTTCGAGGAGGACCCGTTCGGCGACGCCCCCTTCCCCGACGAGGAGTTCCCCGAGGACGGCCTCCGCGAGGAGCTCTCCGGCGCCTTCCCCGAGGGCGGTGGCGAGGCCCCGGGCCACGACCGCCGGGACGCGCTCGCCACCCTGCGCTCCGTCTTCGGGTACGACGCGTTCCGCGGTGACCAGGAAGCCGTCATCGACCACCTGGTGGCGGGCGGCGACGCCGTCGTCCTCATGCCCACCGGCGGCGGCAAGTCCCTCTGCTACCAGATCCCGGCCATGGTGCGCCCCGGCACCGGCGTCGTCGTCTCCCCGCTGATCGCCCTCATGCAGGACCAGGTCGACGCCTTGCGCGCGGCCGGGGTCCGGGCCGGGTTCATCAACTCCACCCAGGACTTCGAGGAGCGCCGTCTCACCGAGGCCGAGTTCCTCTCCGGCGAGCTGGACCTGCTCTACCTCGCCCCCGAGCGGCTGCGCGTCGACGCCACCCTCGACCTGCTCTCCCGCGGCAAGGTCTCGCTCTTCGCCATCGACGAGGCGCACTGCGTCGCCCAGTGGGGCCACGACTTCCGCCCGGACTACCTCACGCTCTCCGTCCTCGGCGAGCGCTGGCCGGACGTCCCCCGGGTCGCCCTCACCGCCACCGCCACCGGCGCCACCCACCAGGAGATCACCCGCCGGCTCCACCTGCCGGACGCCAAGCACTTCGTCGCCAGCTTCGACCGGCCCAACATCCAGTACCGGATCGTCCCGAAGAACGACCCGAAGAAGCAGCTCCTCACCTTCCTCAAGGAGGAGCACCCCGGCGACGCGGGCATCGTCTACTGCCTCTCGCGCAACTCCGTGGAGCGCACCGCCGACTTCCTCCGCGACCACGGCGTCCAGGCCGTGCCGTACCACGCGGGGCTCGACGCCCGGACCCGCGCCACCAACCAGTCCCGGTTCCTGCGCGAGGACGGCCTGGTCGTCGTCGCCACCATCGCCTTCGGCATGGGCATCGACAAGCCCGACGTCCGCTTCGTCGCCCACCTCGACCTGCCGAAGTCCGTCGAGGGGTACTACCAGGAGACCGGCCGCGCGGGCCGCGACGGCCGCCCCTCCACGGCCTGGATGGCGTACGGCCTCCAGGACGTGGTGCAGCAGCGCAAGCTCATCCAGAGCGGTGAGGGCGACGAGGCGTTCCGGCGCCGCGCCCAGTCGCACCTGGACGCGATGCTCGCCCTCTGCGAGACCGCCCAGTGCCGCCGCGCCCAGCTCCTGCGCTACTTCGGCCAGGAACCGACCGGCGAGAAGTGCGGCAACTGCGACACCTGCCTGGTCCCGCCGGAGACCTGGGACGGCACGGTCGCCGCGCAGAAGGCCCTCTCCGCCGTGGTCCGCCTCAAGCGCGAGCGGAACCAGAAGTTCGGCACCGGCCAGATCATCGACATCCTGCTGGGCCGCAAGACCGCGAAGGTCATCCAGTTCGACCACGACCAGCTCTCCGTCTTCGGTGTCGGCCAGGAGCTGACCGAGGGCGAGTGGCGCGGGGCCGTGCGCCAGCTGCTGGCGCAGGGGCTGCTCGCGGTCGAGGGTGAGTACGGCACGCTGGCCCTGACCGACGAGGCGGGCGAGGTGCTCGGTGGCCGCCGCGAGGTCCACTTCCGCAAGGAGCCGAAGAAGGCGCCCGCCGCCCGCTCCGGCAAGTCCGGCTCGGCCGCCGGCTCGGGCAAGCGCGGCAAGGCCGTCGTCGACCTCCCCGAAGAATCCCTCCCGGTCTTCGAGGCCCTCCGCGCCTGGCGCGCCGCCCAGGCCAAGGAGCAGGGCGTCCCCGCGTACGTGATCTTCCACGACGCGACCCTCCGCGAGATCACCGCCGCCCGCCCCACCACCCTCGACGCCCTCGGCCAGATCGGCGGCGTGGGCGACAAGAAGCTCCAGAACTACGGCCCCGGAGTCCTGGCCACCCTGGCCGAACAGGGCATCGGGGAAGGCTGAGGGCTCTCCCGGCCCGCCAGGCATCTTGTACGCGCGGCCGGGCTGCGGAAGCTCAGCGCACATCGCAGCCCGGCCGGCGCTTGAGACAAGCGCTCAGACAGAGGGCACGATCGTGCCCCTCACCTCGCCGAGCCCCACCGGAACCCCCTCAGCCCCGGGCGCCCAAGCCCGAAGCACGACCTCGTCCCCGTCCTCCAGGAAAGCCCGCTTCCCCCCGGCCAGCTCCAGCGGCCGCTCCCCGTTCCAGGTCAGCTCCAGCAGCGAGCCCCGCTCGCCCTCCTCGGCCCCGCTGACGGTTCCCGACCCGTAGAGGTCACCGGTCCGCAGCGACGCCCCGTTCACCGTGGTCTGCGCCAGCATCTGCGCGGCGGTCCAGTACATGGTCGTGAACGGCGGCTCGGAGACGACCTCGCCGTTGATCTCCACGCTGATCCGCAGGTCGTACCCGCCGGGCTCGGCTGAGGAGTCGTCCAGGTACGGCAGCAGCGCCTCGTCGCGGGCGGGCGGCACGACCCGCGCCGTCTCCAGGGCCTCCAGCGGCGTCACCCACGCCGACACCGAGGTGGCGAAGGACTTCCCGAGGAAGGGGCCGAGCGGCACGTACTCCCAGGCCTGGATGTCGCGTGCGGACCAGTCGTTGAGCAGGCAGAGCCCGAAGACGTGGTCGCGGTACGACCCCAGCGGCACCGGGCTCCCCTGCGCGGAGGGGACGCCGACGACGAAGCCGACCTCCGCCTCGATGTCCAGCTTCACCGAAGGCCCGAACACCGGCGCCGGGTCGGCGGGCGCCTTGCGCTGCCCGCTCGGGCGCACCACCTCCGTGCCGGAGACGACCACGGTCCCCGAACGGCCGTGGTAACCGATGGGCAGGTGCTTCCAGTTGGGGGTGAGCGGGGTGGGGGAGTCGGGGCGGAAGATGCGGCCGACGTTGGAGGCGTGGTGTTCGCTGGCGTAGAAGTCGACGTAGTCGGCGACCTCGAAGGGCAGGTGCAGGCCGACCTCGGTGAGCGGGTGGGCGTGGCGCTCCACGGCGGGGCGGAGCGCCGGGTCGGTGACCCAGGTGGTGAGTGCCGCGCGCACCGCGGACCAGGTTTCGCGGCCCGCGGCCAGCAAGGGGTTCAGTACCGGCTGGGCCAGCAGCTCCGCGTGGGGGGAGTCCAGCTCCGCGGCCAGCGCGCCCGCGTCCAGGACGTGGTCGCCGAGGCGGACTCCGATGCGTCGCGGGGCCCCGCCGGCCGGGGAGAAGACACCGTACGGAAGGTTGTGCGGTCCGAAGGGGTGGCCTTCGGGGAGGTCGAGCTCGGGCATCTGGGTGCGGCCTCGCTTTCCGTGCGATCGGTGGTGAGCGCACGGGCGCACGTCCCGGGTCGGGCGCTGCGCGCCTGCCGTGCGCTGGGCCACACGTTACGTCCGCGGTCCGGCAGGTGGGGAGGGCCGGGCTCGGCCAAGCCTGCTGGCCCGCCTGGGGCCGGCGAGCCTCAGACGCCGGCCGGGCTGGGTTTGGCTGAGGTCCGGTCTACGTGTGCCGGTTCGTGCTGGCCAAGCGCCGGCCGGGCTGGGTGTGGGCTGGGATCCGGCTGTCCGGTGCCGGTCCACGATGGCCTCAAGTGCCGGCCGACCCTCAGCCCGGCCGACCCCCAGCCTGGCCGACCCCAGTCCGGCACACCCCCAGTCCGGCACATCCCCAGTCCGGCACATCCCCAGTCCGGCACACCCCCAGTCCGGCACACCCTCAGCCCGGCACACCCTCAGCCCGGCCGGCGCTTGAGGCCATCTTTGACCGGCGGCGGGCTGCCGAAGCCCGGCCAAACCTCAGCCCGGCCGGCGCTTGAGGCCACCTGGTACCGGCGGCGGGCTGCCGAAGCCCGGCCAAACCCCAGCCCAGCCGGCGCCTGAGGCACGCCCACTCCCCCCGAACGGGGTGACCCACAACCCAGCCCCGCGCAGCGGCACCCAACCCCCAGCCCCGCCAGGGAAATCCGGGCATGCCGGGGTGGCGCATGCCAGGGGCTTATCTCCGTATCGTGGGGATCATGGCCCTCCCCTCCGCACACCCGTCCCCCGCGCCCGCCCCGGCCCCGACGGCACCTCCCCCTCTCCGCCCCCAGGCGGGGTGCGTCCCCCGCCAGGCGATCCCCCCGGAGCGAGGCCGTCCGGAGGGCGAGCGGCGGACGTACGCCCTGGTCGCCACCGACCTGGACGGGACGCTGCTGCGTGCCGGGGACCAGGTCTCGGCGCGTACGCGCGCCGCGCTGGAGCTGGCGCGGGGCGCCGGGGCCCGGCACATCGTGGTGACGGGCCGGCCCGTGCCGGGGGTGCGGGGGCTGCTGGCCCAGCTCGGGTACGACGGGATCGCGGTGTGCGGCCAGGGCGCCCAGGTCTACGACGCGGCGAGCGGCCGCATGCTCAGTGCCCTGACCCTGGACCGGGAGACCGCCGCCACCGCGCTCGGCAAGATCGAGGCGGAGACGGGCGCCGTCTTCGCCGCCGTGGACCAGGACGGCACCGACGGCCACACGCTGATCGAGCCCGGTTACCGCATGGCCCACCCGACGCTCCCCGCCCGCTCGGTGCCGCACCGCGACGCCCTGTGGGAGCGGCCGATCGCCAAGGTCCTGGTCCGCCACCCGGAGCTGACCGACGACGAACTGGCCGCCGCCGCCCGCTCGGTGGTGGACGGCCTGGCCACGGTCACGATGGCGGGTCCCGGCACGGTCGAGCTCCAGCCGCTCGGCGTCACCAAGGCGACCGGCCTCGCCCGGGCCGCCGCCCAGCTGGGCCTAGGCCCCGCCGACACCCTCGCCTTCGGTGACATGCCGAACGACGTCCCGATGCTCCAGTGGGCCGCCCACGGCGTCGCCATGGCCAACTCCCACACCGAACTCCTCGCCGTCGCCGACGAGATCACCGCCAGCAACGAGGAGGACGGCGTGGCGGAGCTCCTGGAACGCGTCTACGGCTGAGCGTCGGGCCCGGCCGGGACCGGGCTCAGTCCAGCACGCCGCTCTCCGGTACCGCCACCTCGCAGGCGTCGCAGAGGGTGAGCCAGAGGCGGCGGGTGCGGCGGAGCCGGGCAGGGGCCGCGCACCGTTCGCAGAGGCTCTCGCTCCGGGCCGTGGTGGCGTCGAGTATCTCGTGCAGCCGGGCGTGCTCCTCGCTGGTCCAGCTCCGCTCGCCGGGCCGCCAGGGCCGCGGGAAGGCCTGGAAGGAGAGCCGCCCGTACTTCTGCTTCACCACGAGGAGTTCGTACGCGGGGAACTCGGCGGATATCCGGCGGTGGCAGCCGAGTACCAGGCGCCGCCAGCCCGGGCCTATCGCGAACCGCTGGCCCGGCGTGCGCAGTCGGGGCCTGAGCACGTCGAGCGCCGAGGCCGGGGGCGGGGCGGGCGGACCGGTCGCCTCGTCAGGACCGGGCGGCTGGTGTCCCAGTACCGTCATCCCTGCCTCCTCCGGGCATCGCGCCGCCGTCACACCCGGACGGCATGTGCGGGACATCACTCGATGACAGTGTGCACGGTGCTTGACGCGGCCGGAGGACCGGGGCTCGATCCGGACCCCGGACGGCCGGGAACGGGCGGTATGGTCCCCATCCGGGCGGCCTTCGGGCACCCCGGGCCCACGGCGCCGCCGTCCCGGGTCTCGCGCCCCGGCGGGGAAGCCGCCTGTTCACGCCGTACCGGAGCGAGCCGTGCGGCCCCCTCCGCCTGAGAGGAGCCCCGGTGTCCGAGCGAGGGGAATCAGCCGTTCCCAGCGGGAACCGGCCGCCCGGCCCCTGCCCGCCCGCCGTCTGGATCGGCGGCCCGCCCGGCGCGGGCAAGAGCACCCTGGCCCGGGCGCTGGCCCACCGCCGGGGCCTGCGGCTCTACCAGAGCGACACCCTGACCTGGGAACACCGCGACCGCGCCCTCGCCGCGGGCCACCGGGCCGCCACCCGCTGGGAAGCGCTCAGCCCGGGCGAGCGCTGGTCGGGACCGCCCGCCGGACTCCTCGCCATGTCCCTGCACCAAGAACGGGGCGCGATGATCGCCGACGACGTACGGGCACTGGGGCGCGGCCCGCTGACCGTCGTGGAGGGGACGCCGGTCACCCCGGACACCGTGCCGGACCCGGCCCGCGCGGTCTGGTTGATGCCCTCCCCGGAGCTGCAGCGCCGACGGCTCGCCGAGCGGGGGCTGCCCGCGGGCGTCCACGAGCTGTACACGCTGCTCCTCGCCGACCTGGACGCCCGCATCACGGCCCACGGCGTCGCCGACCGCGTCATCACGGTGACGCCCGAGGCCACTCCGGCCGCGACCCTGGCCACCGCCGAAGCCCTCCTCGCCGGACCTCTGGCCGAAGGCCCGGCCGCCCGTACCCCGCTTGAGCGCCAGGCCCGGCGCCGCGCCGCCAACGAGGCCGTGGCCGCCCAGTACCGCGCTTACCTCGCCCGCCCCTGGACCACCGGCGACCCGGCGACCGTGCCCGTCACCTTCACCTGCGAATGCGCCGACCCGGCCTGCACCGCCGGGGTCACGGCCCCCCTCGGCACCTTCCCGCCCGCCGACGGGGCCCCGCTGCGACGCCACTGACCGCGCCCGCCCGGGCCGTCCGGCCGCTACCCGGCCGTACGCGGAATCCGGCGTTCCCAGGTCCGGTGGAAGATGACCTCGCCCCCCTCCGAGCAGGTCAGCTCGTTGGTGGTGAGGAAGTCCCCGGCGTCGCAGGTGATCTCCGACCGGGTGCGGACCTCGGTGTCCCAGGCCAGCTCGGGCCGCCGCAGCCGGACCGTCCAGGAGGAGCGGGTGGCGGCGCTGAGCGGGTCGTTGTCGGTGATCGTGTACTGCTCCAGGGCGTCCTCGTGGAATTCGAGGCCGTCGGGGTAGATCCGGGTGCCGCCGTACCGGGGGTCGACGTCCAGGCGCCAGGTCCCGGCGGCCACGTCGTGGACCACGAGCCGTTCGGGCCGCTGGCCGGCGGGGTCCTCGGGCTCCGGGTAGACCACGGCGAGCGATTCGGCCTGCTCCGGCTCGGCGAAGGCGATGGTGGCGTCCAGCGCCCGGTCCCCGGCGCCGCGCACCGGCAGTTCGAGGCCGCTGCCCGCCGGGTCGAGGGTGAACCCCTCCTCGGAGCCGGGCTGCGGCCAGATCCACGGCCAGTACGCCGAGGAGACGGCGAGCCGGATGCGGTGGCCGGGCGGGAAGGCGTGGCCGATGCCGTTCAGCTCGAAGGTGATGTCCTCGGTGTCGCCGGGCTTCCAGGGGGCGACCTTGTCCCGGCCGTACCGGGAGGAGAGGTTGAGGACGCCCCGGGTGACCAGGGTCGAGGAGCCGTCCGGCGCGACGTCGCAGAGCCGGGCGACGACCTGGCCGCGCGCGGTCGGGCTGGTGAGGCGGAGCCGGACCCGGGGGCGGCCGAGGATTTGGAGCCGCTCGTCGACGGCGAACTCGAAGGCGACCGAGTTGGCGTCCTCCTCGCGCTGGTCGGGCGGCAGGTCGGCGTCGTTGCCGAACGGGAAGAAGCGCCCGGCGGCGAGTCCGGTGTGCTGCGGCGAGCGGACCTGGAGCGGGTCGCCCTGGAAGGCGTACTCGACCGGGGTGACGAACGGGGAGGGCCAGGCGGGGTCGCCGACCCAGTGGCCCTCCAGCTCCGGGTAGACGGTGGCGGGCGGGTGGGACTCGCTGATCCAGGAGCGGAGCTTCGGCTCGTTCATGACGCCGCTGTCCTCGCCCTTGAGGTGCTGGTCCCACCAGCGCAGCGTCTCCTGGAGGAAGCCGATGGCGGGCCCGGGCGGCAGACCCCGGTCCGGGTACTGGTGCGACCAGGGGCCGATGAGGCCGCGTACCTGGTCGTCGGGGAGGTGGCGGACCAGCCGCAGCACGGTGTCCCGGTACGGGTCGTGCCAGCCGCCGACCGCCAGCACCTTCGCCTTGATCGCCGAGTAGTCCTCGCTGACGCTGCCGTGCCGCCAGTAGGCGTCGCGGGTCTGGTGGTCGAGCCAGGTGTGGATGAACGGGTCGACCGCCTCCAGCCGCTTCAGCCACATCTCGCGCCAGTCGGTTCCGACGAACTCGGGGTCCGGCGGGCGGGAGACGAAGGCCAGCATGGTGGAGGCCCAGGCGTGCATGTCGACGGCGAGGACGGAGCCGCCCATGTAGTGCACGTCGTTGTCGTACCGGTCGTCGGCCGAGCAGACGGTGACGATCGCCTTGAGCGGCTCGGGGGCGAGCGCGGCGATCTGGAGCGAGTTGAAGCCGCCCCAGGAGATGCCGAACATGCCGACCTTGCCGTTGCACCAGGGCTGCTCGGCGAGCCAGTGCACGACCGCGACGCCGTCGGCCAGCTCGGTGGCGTCGTACTCGTCGCCGGGCAGCCCCTCGCTGTTGCCGTGGCCGCGCACGTCGACGCGGACGGAGGCGTAGCCGTGGCCCGCGTACCAGGGGTGGCGCTGCTGGTCGCGCGGGGCGGTCCAGTCGCTGAGCCGGTACGGCAGGTACTCCAGGAGCGCGGGGACCGGCTCGTCGGTGACCGGCCGCCAGATCCGGGCGTACAGGTGGGTGACCTCCAAGCCGTCGGCTCCGGGACGGCCGGTCGGCAGCGGGATGCGGACGTCCTCGCGGATCGTCCGGTACGGCTGGCCGGTGGCGATGTGCAGCGACATGGCGGGGGACCTCGCAGTGGGGGTGTTCGCGTGGGGGGCGCGGGTCAGCGGACGGGGTGCATGGTGCGGCGCAGCCACGGGGCGGCGGCGATCACGGCGAGACCGGCGACGACGGCGATGGCGCCGTTGACGCCGAAGTAGGCGGCGTTGGAGACCTGGCCGTAGAGCCGCACCACCTGGGACTGGATGCCGTTGGCGGCGGCCAGCGAGAGGAACCAGAGCGCCATGGTCTGGCTGGAGAAGGCGGCGGGCGCCAGCTTGGTGGTGGCCGACATGCCGGAGGTCTCCAGCAGGATGTCGCCGAGCCCGAGCAGCAGGTACGAGCCGACGATCCACCAGGCGGCCATGCGGTAGGTGTCGTCGGCGTGGCCGGAGGTCGGCACCACCATCAGCAGGAAGGAGAGACCGCCGAGGATCACACCGAAGGCGATCTTGTTGGAGGCGTGCGGCTGGCGCGTCCCCATCCGCGCCCAGACGGCGGCGACCACCGGGGCCAGCAGCACCTCGAAGGCGCCGAGCGCGGAGGCGTACCAGCTCGCCGGGAAGGTGAAGCCGAGGATCTCGGTGCGGGCGTTGGTGGACGCCAGCAGGATCATCGTGGAGTACGCCTGGAAGAGGATGAAGTTGAAGACCACCGAGGCGAGGAAGAGCACGATGTACGGGCGGAGCCGGCCGCGTTCCTCGGCGGTGACCCGGGGGCTCTTGAACATCACCCAGAAGTAGGCGACCGGTGCCACCACGGAGATCAGGGTGAGCGCGTCCACGAACCCGCTGAGGGTGAGCCATCCGGCGAGGCTCAGCAGCGCGGCGACCACGGCGACCGCGACCAGGCCGCCGACGATGTAGCGGACGGCGCGGCGCATCGCGGTCGGGGGCAGCGCGTACTCGGCGGCGTGCTTGCGGCCCGCGAGGCGGTTTCGGCCCAGCACGTACTGGACGAGGCCGAGCGTCATGCCGACGGCGGCCGCCGAGAAGCCCCAGTGCCAGCCCTGGTGCTCGCCGAGCCAGCCGGTGATGAGCGGGCCGAGGAAGGCGCCGATGTTGATGCCCATGTAGTAGAGGGCGAAACCGGCGTCGCGGCGCTCGTCGTCCGTCCGGTAGAGCTTGCCGACCATGGTGGCGACGTTCGGCTTGAGCAGGCCGGTGCCGGCGCTGATCAGGCCGAGTCCGGTCCAGGTCATGGCGTCGGTGGGGACGGCCATGGAGTAGTGGCCGGCCGCGATGAGGATGCCGCCCCAGAGCACGGCCCGGTAGGAGCCCAGCATGCGGTCGGCGAGCCAGCCGCCCGCGACCGAGACGAGGTAGACCATCGTGCCGTAGGCGGCGGAGACCGAGGCGGCGGTGCCCGGGTCCATGCCCATGCCGCCGCCCGCGACCGTGTCGGCGAAGAACAGGACGAGGATCGCCTGCATGCCGAGGAAGGAGAACCGCTCCCAGACCTCCAGCCCGGAGAGGGTCGCGAGCCCCCTCGGCTGGCCGAAGAAGGCCGTGTCGTCCTGCGGCGGCGGCGCCTCCTCGGGTGTCGGCTTGTCGTCGGCCACGGCCGGGGGCCGCTTGTCAGGTTCGTCTGCTGTGTTGCTGCTGGGCACGTCGCCTGCTTCCGCTCGTACGGGCAGCCAGGGCCGGGCGGTGCGGCCTGGGCTGCGTGCCAGGGTGGCAAACGGGGTGAAGGGCGGAGGGAAGGGGGTCGTGGGCGGACCGTGTGGCCGGTGCGGTAGCGCGGGGCCATTTGTGAACATACCGGTCACCGCTCCTCGGCGCCCGGGGGGCGGCGCGGGCGCGTCCCGGCCGGTCCGTGGACGAGGCGTGAGGGGTGATTCGACGGGCAGGCGCTCACGGTGATCGAAAGCGGACCGGATACGCTGACGTGAGCGCCGACGGCGACACATCGACAAACACTGGTGTTCGATCGACAATCGCCAGCGGCGCCGGGAGGACCGGTGCCACCGGCGGACCGGACCGACCGGGCGATCCGGGCACCATCAGCAGACAGGAGACCCCCTCGTGACCGTCGTCGGGCCGTTCGGGCTGAGCGTGCGGGACCAGGCACTCGAAGCCGATGTCCAGGCGGGAATGACGGCTGTCGAGGCCGGTCTCCTGGAGGCCACCAAGAGCGAGGTCCCCTTCATCACGGACGCCGCGCAGCACCTGGTGAAGGCGGGCGGCAAGCGCTTCCGCCCCCTGCTGGTGATGCTCGCCGCGCAGTTCGGGGACCCGGACGCCCCGGGCATCGTCCCCTCCGGCGTGGTGGTGGAGCTGACCCACCTGGCCACCCTGTACCACGACGACGTCATGGACGAGGCCGAGGTGCGCCGCGGGGTGGCCAGCGCCAACGTCCGCTGGGACAACTCGGTGGCCGTCCTCACCGGCGACTTCCTCTTCGCCCGCGCCTCCCACATCCTGGCCGACCTCGGCCCCGAGGCCGTCCGCGTCCAGGCCGAGGCCTTCGAACGGCTCGTCACCGGCCAGATCATGGAGACCGCGGGCCCGCGCGACGGCCGCGACCCGGTCGACCACTACCTCGACGTCATCGGCGGCAAGACCGGCTCGCTGATCGCCGTCGCCGGGCGGTTCGGCGCGATGATGTCCGGCGCCGACGAGCGCGTCGTCGACATCCTCACCCAGTACGGCGAGCGCCTCGGCGTCGCCTTCCAGCTCGCCGACGACGTCCTCGACATCGCCAGCGACAGCCACGAGTCGGGCAAGACCCCCGGCACCGACCTCCGCGAGGGCATCCCCACCCTCCCGGTCCTGCTGCTGCGCGACCGGGCCCGCCGCGAGTCCCGCCCCGAGGACCTCGCCCTGGTCGCCCTCCTCGACTCCGACCTCACCGACGACGCCCGACACGCCGAGGCGCTCGCCGCGATGCGCGCCCACCCGGCGCTGGAGCAGGCCCGCCGCGAGACCGTCCGGTACGCCGAGGAGGCCCGCGCCGCCCTCACCCCGCTCCGCGAGTGCCCGGCCAAGGCGGCCCTGATCGAACTGTGCGACGCGGTGGTGCACCGCGCGGGGTGACGCCCCGTCGGCGCGCGCGCCGTGGGTACGCTCCCGGGCGCACCGCCCGCCCGCCGGGGTGCGCCCCCTACGGGTCGGCCCCCAGGGCCCCCCTCCACCGTCATCCTCCAGCGGTACACCGGGTTGAGCCCCGGGGCTGACGCTTGTCGCGCCCCCTTTTGGTCAGATGGTGGAAGACCGCTCCTTGCCCCGACCGGGTGAGCGCGCCAGGCGCCGCAGGGCGCGAGCGGACCCGAGTACCACCGCGACCACGGAGGAAGCGCCATGGCACCGAACGATTCCGCTACGAGCACCCCGGCACCCGACGCCAAGCGCCGGCCCGGCCGGCTCGCCGCCCGGTACGGCGTCCCGGTCGCCGTCATCGGCGTGGCCGCCGCCACCATCGGCCTGGTCCCCGCCCTCGCCAGCTCCGGTGACCCGGAGCTGCCCGAGGTCACCGCCCAGGAGCTGGTCGAGAAGATCGCCGCCTCGGAGACCGACCAGCTCTCCGGCACCGTCAAGGTCTCCGTCGACCTGGGCCTGCCGTCCTTCGGCGGCCTCGACCTCTCCTCCCTCGCCGACAACCTCGGCGGCGAGGGCAAGGGCGGCTCCACCGCCACCCCCGAGGAGAAGCTGACCTCACTCGCTTCCGGCACCCACACCCTGCGCGTCGCCGCCGACGGCCCCGACCGCCAGAAGCTCACCTTCGTGGACGCCGGCGACGAGTACAGCGTCATCCGCGACGGCGACCAGCTCTGGGCCTACGACGGCTCCACCGGCGAGGCCCTGCACTCGAAGGGCGAGGGCAAGGGCAAGGGCGACCGCCCGGCCGACGACCACGTCTCCGGCATGTCCCCGAAGGAGCTCGCCACCCAGGCACTGGACGCGGCCGACGAGACCACCCGCGTCACCGTCGACGGCACCACCACCGTCGCGGGCCGCGACGCCTACCAGCTCGCCCTCACCCCCAAGGACTCCGGCTCCACCGTCAAGGCCGTCCGCATCGCCGTGGACGCCGAGACCGGCACCCCGCTGAAGTTCACCGTCGCCCCGGCCGACGGCGGCAAGGCCATCGTCGACGCGGGCTTCTCCAAGGTCGACTTCACCCGCCCGGCCACCGGCACCTTCGCCCCGCCGAAGGACGCCAAGATCACCGAGTCCGACGACCTCGCCCCCGGCAAGACCGCCCCCGGCAAGGACGGCGAGCACGGCAAGGCACCCGAGGACGCCGAGGCCGCGCTCAACTCCCTCCCCGGCCCCTTCGCCGACCTCGCCTCCGCCGACGGCACCGAGGTCCACGGCAAGGGCTGGGCCTCGGTCGCCGAACTCACCTTCCCGAAGGGTGAGGGCCTCCCCGGCCAGGGCGCCGACTCCGGCTCCGGCGACACCGGCGGCCTCTCCCTCGACTCCCTCGGCAAGCAGGTCAAGGGCGACTTCGGCACCGGCACCCTCTTCTCGACCCGCGTCGTCAACGCCCTCGTCACGGAGGACGGCCGCGCGTTCGTGGGGGCGGTGACGCCGGAGAGGCTGGTGGAGGTGGCGGGGAAGTAGGGCCTTCTCTCCTGACACCGGGCCCCCGGGTCCGCCCGCGAGAGCGGCGCGGCCCGGGGGCCCTCGCATGTCCCGCCGAGGGATGGGGGAGGGGGCGAACCAGATCCTCTGCGACGTGTCGACCGGTGCGCAGGCGCGGAGGACGGGCCGGAGTGGGATCCGCCGGTCCGAGGAGCTCACCCTTCCGGGGCGGCCGGGGCGGACCTCGCCTCTGCCCGGGCCGACCTCTCCAGCAGGAAGGCCTGTTCGGGGTCGGTTGCCGCCAACGCCATCGCCCCCCCGTTATGCGGCCGCCGCCTCCCCATACCGTCCCAGCCGCTCCAGCAGCTCCCCCCGGGCCGCCGCCCAAGGGTGGTGGCGGCGCAGGGAGGGCTCGTCGGCGAGGGTGTCGAGGAGGGCGAGGCCTGCGGCGGGGCCGTCGCGCAGGGCGACGGCGATGGCGCGGTTGAGGGTGACGGCGATCGGGCGGACGACGACGGCCCCGCCGTACTGCGAGCCGGGGCAGCGCGCGGCCCAGTCCAGGGCGGCGTCGAGGTCGGGTACGTCGATGACGAAGAAGCCGCCGAGCAGCTCGCGGCCCTCCGCGAACGGCCCGTCGGCCACGGTGCGGCGGCCGTCGCGGCCGACCTGGACGGTGGTGGCCGTGACCAGGTCGGTCAGCGATTCGCCGGAGACGTGGACCCCGGCCTCCCGGGCCTCCTTCTCGTACGCCATCCACTCGCTGGGGTGGCACTCCTCGGCGCTGCCGTCCTCGGCGGCCGAGGCGGCGTGGATGAGCATCAGGTACTTCATGGCGGTACTCCTCGAGGCAGGGCTGGTCCGGCGCGGACGGCAGGTGCCGTGCGGCTCCGGGACGGTGCGAGGTGCGCCGTCACCCAGGCGACGAACGGCACGGGCACGGATCGACAGGGGCCGCGGTTCTTTCGGAGGGGCTGGTAGACGTACGTGGCCGGGCCGGAAGCCCTACTGCACGCAGAACTCGTTCCCCTCCGGGTCCCGCATGACCACCCACGTGCCGCCCGGCTCCGCCACCTCCCGCACCACGGTCGCGCCGAGCCCGGTCAGGCGTTCCATCTCGGCGTCGCGGCGGCCCTCGCCCGGATGCAGGTCCAGGTGGAGGCGGTTCTTGCCGGACTTGGGCTCGGGGACGCGCTGGAAGAGGATGCGGCGGCCCGAGCCTATGCCCGTCTGCTCGTCCACCGGGTCGTCGGGGTGGCGTACGGCGATCAGGTCGCGCCAGGCGCGGCGGCCCTGGAACTCCACGGCGGCCTCCTCGGGCGCGGCGCCGAGGTCGAGGACACGTTCGATCAGGGCGTCGTTGTCCTCGATCGCGTAACCGAGCGCCTCGGACCAGAAGAGGGCCTGGGCGTGCGGGTCGTGGGCGTCGATGACGAGTTTCCAGTGCACAGGAGTGGTCGCGGAAGTCATGGGCTCATTCAAGCGTCGGGGGGCGTGGTGGGGCGGGTGAACGCGGCGAACGGGCGGCTTGCCCGGGCGCGGCGCGTGCGCGGGGGTGCGGCCGATCGGTGCGGGTGAGCCCGGGGTACCGGTCCGGCAACCGTCGTGGAGGGTCCGGGCGGAGGTCGGGGGCGACGGTGTCGGTGGCGAGCGCGGGTGCGGGCGGGGCGGCGGGGCAACGCCGGTGGGGGTGGCCGATGACCGTGGTCGCCAACCTCTGCCTGGGCGTGATCGGGATCTTCCCCTTCTTCCTCCTCACGCTGTTCCTCTCCAACCTCGGCCTCACCGGCGGTGAACCGGCCGCCGACGGAGCCCTGCTCCGCTGGGCGCTGGTCGTCACCCCGCTCACCGTCGGCTTCTGCGCCCTCTGGTACGCGGTCAACCGAGGGCTCCGCCATCTCCCCGCCCCGGCGCACACCCGGCGCCACTGGGGGCTCGCGGTGCTGCTGACCAGCGCCCCCGCGCTCTCCCTGCCGGTGGGGGCGCTGGTCAGAGGCTCCTTCTGAGGCCTCAGCCCAGCCCGTTCACCCGGTCACCTGGCCACCCGGCCGCCCGCCAGCTCCAGCCGCTGCCCGGCGAACCGCTCACGGAACCGCCGGTCGTGCGAGACCACGACGACCGCGCCCGCGTACGCCTCCAGCGCCTCCTCCAACTCCTCGACCAGGGTGAGCGAGAGATGGTTGGCCGGTTCGTCCAGGACGAGCAGGTCGGCGGGGCGGGAGACCAGCCGGGCCAGCGAGAGCCGCCGCCGCTGGCCCGCCGAGAGCGAGGGCACCGGCACGGCCAGGTCCTCCTCGCGGAAGAGGCCCAGCGCCAGCAGCTCGGCCGCGTACTCGTCCGGGTGGCCCGGGCGTCCCGCCGCGTACGCCGTGAGCAGCGGCACCGCCGCCGGGCCGACGGCCAGTTCCTGCGCCAGGTGGGCGATGCGGGCGCCCGGGGCGCGGGCGACCGTCCCCGCGTCAGGGGTGAGGACGCCGGACAGCACCCGGAGCAGGGTGGTCTTGCCCGCGCCGTTCGGGCCGGTCACCAGCAGGCGGCCACCCCGGTCGACCTGGAGCGCGTCGACGCGCAGGCGGTCGGCGACGCGTACGCCGCTGAGGGTCAGCAGGGGTGCGGCCGGAGGCCCCGCTGACTCCGGCCGCTCGGCCGTCTCGGTGTGCGCGGTGAGGGTGGCGCGGAAGCGGAGCGGCTCGGGCGGGGGCGGGACCGGGGCGGCCTGGAGCCGGGCGAGGCGTTCGCGGGCGGCCCTGACCTGCCCGGACAGCTTGTTCTCCGAGGAGCGGCGGTGCTTGCCGAACCCCTCGCCCGGGTCGCGGCCGGTGGTGGCGAGGCGGTGGCCGGCCGCGGCGACCAGCTCCTCGGTCCGGGCGACCTCGGCCACGTACTCCTCGTACTCCTGGGCCCGGCGACGACGGGCGGCCGCCTTGGCGCGGCGGTAGCCCGGCCAGCCGTCGCCGTAGCGGGTGACGGCGCGGGTGTCGCGGTCGACCTCCAGGATCGTGGTCGCCACCCGCTCCAGGAAGGCGCGGTCATGGGTGACGGTGACGAGGGTGCCGCGGTGGGCGCGGAGGCGGTCGGCGAGCCAGTCGGTTGCGCGGTCGTCCAGGTGGTTGGTGGGCTCGTCCAGGAGCAGCAGCTCCGGCACGGCCGCCAGCACGCAGGCCAACGCCAGCCGCGACTGCTCACCGCCGGAGAGCGAGCCGAGGACGCGGTCGCGGCCGAGGTGGCCGAGGCCCAGGTGGTGCAGGGCGGCGTCCACGCGGGAGTCGGCCTGGTAGCCGTCGCGGGCCTCGAAGGCGGCGAGCAGTTCGCCGTACTCCTCCAGCTCGCGCTCCCCGGCCTCGCCGAGCCGCTCTCCGGCCTCCTGGAGCCGGGACTCCAGCTCCCGCAGGTCGGCGAGGGCGTCGTCCACGGCGTCCTGGACGGTGAGGTGCGGCGGCAGGTCGAGGGTCTGGCGGAGGTGGCCGGTGCCGCCCGGCGAGACGACGGTGACCTCGCCGGAGTCGGGCCGCTCGGCCCCGGCGATCAGCTTGAGCAGCGTCGACTTGCCCGAGCCGTTCTCCCCGATGACTCCGGCGCGCTCACCGGGGCGGACGGTCAGCGAGACCTGGTCGAGGACGGCCCGCTCGCCGTACGCCTTGGAGACGTCTTTCAGGGCGAGCTGGGCGGTGCGGGCGGGGGCGTGCGGGAAAGGGGTGCGCGAAGGCATGGATATCCCTGGGATGCGTACGGACCGTGGGCGCGGAAGAGCGCGTTCCGGCGTGCCCGGGCAGACCGACGGCCGTCCTCGCCGCACAGGGCGGCGTCGGGCGATCGGCTCAGCTCAAGGGCGCGGAACGCGCTCGCGCTCAGCGGAAGTAGTAGTACGAGTACGTACGCATGCGGTCAGGCTAACCGGACGGGCGCGGCGGCGGCCAGCCGATTACGCGGGAGCGGCGCCCGGCCGGTCAGGAGCGGGGGGCGGGGTCCTCGGGGGCGGTCGCGGCCACGGTCTCGGGGCCGGGGGCGGCCTCGACGGATGCGGCTGCCTCGTCCGGCGCGGGCTTCGGGAGCTGGGCCGCCAGCTCGGCGGCGCGGGCCCGGTTGCGGTGGGCGGTGCGGAAGGCGTCCCAGGTCAGCAGGGCCAGGGCCAGCCACACCAGGCCGAAGCCGGCCCAGCGCTCCGGGGGCATCTCCTCCTTGAAGTAGAGGATGCCCAGGACGAACTGGAAGACCGGTGCCAGGTACTGGAGCAGCCCCAGCGTGGAGAGCGGGACCCGGATCGCCGCCGCGCCGAAGCAGACCAGCGGCACCGCCGTCACCACACCGGTCAGCGCCAGCAGCACCGCGTGCCCGCCGCCCTCGGTGCCGAAGGTCGCCTCGCCGCGCGAACCGAGCCAGAGCAGGAAGCCGAGCGCCGGCAGGAACTGGATCGCGGTCTCGGCCGCAAGCGACTCGACCCCGCCGAGATTCACCTTCTTCTTGACCAGGCCGTACGTCGCGAAGGAGAAGGCCAGCACGAGGGAGATCCAGGGCGGCTGCCCGTAGCCGAAGGCGAGGACCAGCACCGCGGCGAGGCCGGTGCCGACCGCCGCCCACTGGACGGGGCGCAGTCGCTCCTTGAGCAGCAGCACACCCATGGCGATGGTCACCAGCGGATTGATGAAGTAGCCGAGCGACGCCTCGACCACGTGGTTGTTGTTGACGGACCAGATGTACAGGCCCCAGTTGACGGTGATGACCGCCGCGGCGACCGTCACCAGCCCGAGCCGGGCAGGCCGGCGTATCAGCTCCGCCGCCCAGCTCCACCGGCGCAGCACCAGCAGCGCCACCCCGACCACGGCCAGCGACCAGACCATGCGGTGGGCCAGGATCTCGCCCGCCCCGGCGGGCTTCAGCAGCGGCCAGAAGAGCGGCACCAGGCCCCACATGCTGTACGCGGCGATGCCGTTGAGCAGCCCGGCCCGGCCGGAAAGGGCGCCGGTGCCGTCCTCGGGGACGGACGGTGCGGGTGTGGTGGACGACGACGGCTTCACGGGCCCCTCCAGCGGCGACGCGGCCGACTGTCCAGCACGGCCCTGAGCCGAAGATAACGCCGCCCGGCCCGGGCTGTCATGTCCGTATCGCGATACGGTCCTGACACCCTGGGCCGGGGATGCGGGGAGGTGCGGGCGCTACCCGTCAGCTCTTGAGACCGGCCACCGCCCGGGCGACGGTGTCCGCGATCGGGGTGGTCGGGCGGCCGATGAGGCGGGCCAGGTCGCCGGGGGTGGCGGCGAGCAGGCCGCGGCTGATGGCGCGGTCCACGTCGACCAGGATCGCCGCCAGCTCCTCGGGCAGGCCCGCGCCGGTGAGGATCGCCAGGTGGGTCTCGGGCGGGACTTCGCGGTGGACGACCTCGCTCCCGGCGGCCTCCGAGACCAGCGCCGCGTACTCCGGGAAGGTCCAGGCGACGTCACCGCTCAGCTCGTACGCGGTGTTCAGGTGGCCCTCGCCGGTCAGCGCGGCGGCCGCGGCGGCGGCGTAGTCGGCGCGCGGGGCGGAGGCGATCCGGGCGTCGGGCCGGGCGCTGCCGGTGACGGCGCCGTGCTCCAGCACGGTGGGGAGCTGCTCGGTGTACACCTCGGAGTACCAGCCGTTGCGCAGCAGCGTGTACGGCAGGCCGGACTCCAGGATCAGCTTCTCGGTGGCGTGGTGCTCGCGCGCCAGCTCGAAGTCGGCGTCCGGACCGCCGAGCACGCTGGTGTACGCGAGCTGGGCGACTGCGGCGCGGGTCGCGGCCTGGACCACGGCGGTGTGCTGCGGGACGCGGCGGCCGATCTCGCTGCCGGAGATCAGCAGGACCCGGTCCCCGGCGCGGAAGACCGGCTCCAGCGTCTCGGGCCGATCGTAGTCGGCGAGCCGCACCTCGACGCCGAGAGCGGCGAGCGGTGCCGCCTTCCGCTCGTCACGGGCGAGGGCCGCGATCTCCCCGGCCGGTACGCCGGTCCGCAGCAGCTCGTCGACGACGAGGCGGCCCAGCGATCCGGTTGCTCCGGTCACGACGATGCTCATGGTGCTCCTTGGGGGTGAGGTGAGGGGGGCGGTGGGGCTCGCGGCGCGGGGAGACTCCCCCTGCCGCGTTGCCTCCTCACTCACCCTAGGAGGGGTACTTTCGATTTGTAAGTACCCACTTTGGAGTAAGGTGCTGGGGTCGAATAAAGCTCCCCTGCCGAGCGCTGCCGCGAGCGGGGACTTGGAGAAGCCCAACCCCCTGGAGGTGGCGTGGTGCAGCCGGAGCAGCAGGCGGTACGGGGCCGGGCGCCCGCGCCGGGCGGGAGCGCGGCCCTGGCGCGGCCCGACGTGAACAGTCCGATGTGCCCCTCGCGCTCGATCCTGGAGCACGTCACCAGCCGCTGGGGCGTGCTGGTCCTGGCGGCGCTCGCCGAGCGGTCGTACCGCTTCAGTGAGCTGCGGCGCACCGTCGGCGGGGTCAGCGAGAAGATGCTCGCGCAGACCCTCCAGACCTTGGAGCGCGACGGCATCGTCCACCGCGACGCCCACCCCGTCATCCCGCCGCGCGTCGACTACTCCCTCACCCCGCTCGGGCGCGAGGCGGCCGAGCTGGTCCGTTCGCTGGCGCGGTGGACCGAGGGGCGCGTGCCCGAGGTGGAGGCGGCGAGGGTCGATTACGACGGGCGGCGGGTTTCCGGCGGGGGCGGGTGAGCGGGGCCCGGCTTTGGTCCGGGCTGTGGGCCCACCCCGCCGGAAACGCACGTCCAGCCGAGGCGGTTCTGCCTCCGATCAGGTTCGGCTTCGGTCAGCTGCCAGGGTCCGCTTGGGTGCCTGGTTCCGTTCGCGGTCAGGTGCCCGGTTCCGGTTCTGCCTCGGGGCCGGGGCGGGGGCGGCTGTCTTCGTCCGCGTGGTCGAGGATGGCGAGGATCTCGGCCGGGGCGCCGCGCCCGCCGAACCCGTGCGGGATCGTGGTCGAGAACGCGGCCGCCTCCCCCGCGCCCACCAGGATGGTCCGCTCCCCGGCGTCAGCTCCGCCGTGCCCGACAGGACGGTGAACCGGTCCCGCCCCGGATGGGCGCCGAGCCGGTCCGCCGCGCCGGGCGGCGGCGCGGGCCGGGTGAGCCGCATCTTCGCCACCGTCATCCCGCGCGGTCCCGGCTCCCCGCCCAGCATCCAGGCGGTGACGCCCCGGGAGGCGTCGTGCCGGGGCCGGATCACCACGTCGTCGTCCCGACGACCTCACCGTGCGGGCCAACCGCCTGGTCTGGGTGGCACGGAAGGCGTAGGCGCGGAAGGTGCGGGCAGGCCCGCCGCGGCGGACCCGCGTACGACGACGGGCCGGGGCGCGCCGCTCGGCGCACCCCGGCCCGTGTCTCTCCCTCGGCTGCTCAGCCCACGACGGCTGCTCAGCCCGCGACGGTCCAGGTGTCGTTGCCGGTGAGCAGGGTGGACAGGTCGCCCTGGCCCTGGCGCTCGACGGCCTCGTCCAGCTGGTCGGACATGAGGGTGTCGTAGACCGGCCGGTCGGCGCTGCGGAAGACGCCGATGGGCGTGTGGTGCAGGGTGTCGGGGTCGGCCAGGCGGGAGAGGGCGAACGCCGTGGTCGGGGAGGCGTTGTGCGCGTCGTGGACGAGGATGTCCGCCTCGTTCTCCGGGGTGACCTCGACGACCTGGAGGTCACCGGTGGCCGGATCGCGGACGACGCCCTTGGCGTTGTCGACGCCGAAGCGGATCGGCTGGCCGTGCTCCAGGCGGATCACGGCCTCCTCCGCCTGCTGCTTGTCCTTGAGGACCTCGAAGGCGCCGTCGTTGAAGATGTTGCAGTTCTGGTAGATCTCCACCAGCGCGGTGCCCGGGTGGTCGGCGGCGGCGCGCAGGACCTCGGTGAGGTGCTTGCGGTCGGAGTCGACGGTACGGGCGACGAACGACGCCTCGGCGCCGATCGCCAGCGACACCGGGTTGAACGGCGCGTCCAGCGACCCCATCGGCGAGGACTTGGTCAGCTTGCCGACCTCGGAGGTGGGCGAGTACTGGCCCTTGGTCAGCCCGTAGATCCGGTTGTTGAAGAGGAGGATCTTGAGGTTGACGTTGCGGCGCAGGGCGTGGATCAGGTGGTTGCCGCCGATGGAGAGCGCGTCGCCGTCACCGGTGACCACCCACACCGACAGGTCGCGGCGTGAGGTGGCCAGACCGGTGGCGATGGCCGGGGCGCGGCCGTGGATGGAGTGCATCCCGTAGGTGTTCATGTAGTACGGGAAGCGCGAGGAGCAGCCGATGCCGGAGACGAAGACGATGTTCTCCTTCGCCAGACCCAGCTCCGGCATGAAGCCCTGGACGGCGGCGAGGACCGCGTAGTCGCCGCAGCCCGGGCACCAGCGGACCTCCTGGTCGGACTTGAAGTCCTTCATGGACTGCTTGGCCTCGCTCTTGGGCACCAGCGACAAAGACTGGAAGGAGCGAGGGGCGTCCGCGGCTGTGGTGGCGTCAGCCATCGAGGGCCTCCTTGAGCGCGGTGGCGAGCTGCTCGGCCTTGAAGGGCAGGCCGGTCACCTGGGTGAAGGACTGGGCGTCGACGAGGTACTTGGCGCGGATCAGCGAGGCGAGCTGGCCGAGGTTCATCTCGGGGATGACGACCTTGTCGTACCGCCCCAGGATCTCGCCGAGGTTCTTCGGGAACGGGTTGAGGTGGCGCAGGTGGGCCTGGGCGACGTACTCGCCGTCCGTCCGCATGCGGCGCACGGCCGCCGTGATCGGCCCGTACGTCGAACCCCAGCCCAGGACCAGCAGGCGGGCGCCGCCCGACGGGTCGTCGACCTCGATGTCGGGGACATCGATGTTGTCGATCTTGGCCTGCCGGGTGCGGACCATGAACTCGTGGTTGGCCGGGTCGTAGGAGATGTTGCCCGTGCCGTCCTGCTTCTCGATGCCGCCGATGCGGTGCTCGAGACCGGCGGTGCCGGGCACGGCCCACGGACGCGCCAGCGTCTCGGGGTCGCGCTTGTACGGCCAGAAGACCTCGGTGCCGTCGTCCTGCGTGTGGTTCGGTCCGGTCGCGAACGGGGTGCGCAGGTCGGGCAGGGTGTCGGTCTCCGGGACGCGCCACGGCTCGGAGCCGTTGGCCAGGTAGCCGTCGGAGAGCAGGAAGACCGGGGTGCGGTACTCCAGCGCGATCCGGGCCGCCTCGATCGCCGCGTCGAAGCAGTCGGCCGGGGTCTGCGGGGCGACGACCGGGACCGGCGCCTCGCCGTTGCGGCCGTACATCGCCTGGAGCAGGTCGGCCTGCTCGGTCTTGGTGGGCAGGCCCGTGGAGGGGCCGCCGCGCTGGATGTCGACGATGAGCAGCGGCAGCTCCAGGGAGACCGCCAGGCCGATCGTCTCGGACTTCAGCGCCACACCCGGGCCGGAGGTCGTCGTCACCGCGAGCGAACCGCCGAAGGCGGCGCCCAGTGCGGCACCGATGCCGGCGATCTCGTCCTCGGCCTGGAAGGTCCGCACGCCGAAGTTCTTGTGCTTGCTCAGCTCGTGCAGGATGTCGGAGGCCGGCGTGATCGGGTACGAGCCGAGGTACAGCGGCAGCTGGGCCAGCTGCCCGGCGGCGACCAGGCCGTAGGAGAGGGCCAGGTTCCCCGAGATGTTCCGGTAGGTGCCGGTCGGGAAGGCCTGCGAGGCCGGGGCGACCTCGTAGGAGACGGCGAAGTCCTCGGTGGTCTCGCCGAAGTTCCACCCGGCACGGAAGGCCGCGATGTTGGCCGCCATGATGTCGGGCTTCTTCGCGAACTTCGACTTCAGGAACTTCTCGGTGCCCTCGGTCGGCCGGTGGTACATCCACGACAGCAGGCCCAGCGCGAACATGTTCTTCGAGCGGCCTGCGTCCTTGCGGGAGAGGTCGAACTCCTTCAGCGCCTCCACCGTCAGCGTGGTCAGCGGCACAGGGTGCACGCTGTACCCGTCCAGGGAGCCGTCCTCCAGCGGGGACTGGGCGTACCCGACCTTCTGCATGGCGCGCTTGGTGAACTCGTCGGTGTTGACGATGATCTCGGCACCGCGCGGCACGTCGGCGATGTTGGCCTTCAGCGCCGCCGGGTTCATCGCGACCAGGACGTTCGGGGCGTCGCCCGGAGTGAGGATGTCGTGGTCGGCGAAGTGCAGCTGGAACGAGGAGACGCCCGGCAGGGTGCCTGCGGGGGCACGGATCTCGGCCGGGAAGTTGGGCAGCGTGGAGAGGTCGTTGCCGAACGAGGCCGTCTCCGAGGTGAAGCGGTCACCGGTCAGCTGCATGCCGTCGCCGGAGTCACCCGCGAAGCGGATGATCACCCGGTCCAGCTTGCGGACCTCCTTGGCCTCGGTCTTCTCCTGCTGTCCGGCGTCCGCAGCGGGACCGGACGCGCCGTCCTGACCGGCGCCGGGCAGCGGCGGCCGCTGTTCGGCGACAACGGCGCCGTCGGCCTGCTCGGCTGTGCTACTGACCTGGCTGGTCACGGAACTGGTCCTCCCGTCGGGGCAGTGTGGTCTCCCCGCCGCGGGGCAGGGACAGCAAGGGAAGCGCCGGCCCGTCGGCTCTCCCGTGGACCACCCTACGTCGGTAAGGGTGGCCTTCCCCGGGCCGCTCGCATGATGGACGGGCAGGTGAGACGGCTTCCCGAGGCACTTTGTACGGATATGTAAGCATCCGCGCTTCCGTTCGCGCCTGTGCGCTCCGGCACACGACTCCTTCTTTCGTCCCGGCCGGGCTCAGACCCGAGGGCTAGGCCGTCCGGCGGTCCCTCGGACGCCTCCGCCCGACGCGCCCCCCCGGCCGGGACGTCCGGCCTGGAAACGCGGTGCACGCGGCGCGAGCCGCTGTCAGGAGTTCAGGTAGGTCAGCACCGCCAGCACTCTGCGGTGGTCGCCGTCGCTCGGGGAGAGGCCGAGCTTCTGGAAGATGTTGCTCACATGCTTCTCCACGGCGCCGTCGCTCACCACCAGCCTGCGGGCGATGGCGGCGTTGGTCCGGCCCTCCGCCATCAGCTCCAGCACCTCCCGCTCCCTGGGGGTCAGGACCGCCAGCACGTCCTGCTTCCTGCTCCGGCCCAGCAACTGGGCCACGACCTCCGGGTCGAGGGCCGTGCCGCCTCGCGCGACCCGCACCACCGCGTCCACGAACTCCCGGACCTCCGCCACCCGGTCCTTCAGCAGATAGCCGACGCCCCGCGTCTCGCCCGCCAGCAGCTCCACCGCGTACTGCTCCTCCACGTACTGTGAGAGGACCAGGACGCCGACCTGCGGATGGGTCTGGCGCAGCAGCACCGCGGCCCGCACCCCCTCGTCCGTATGGGTGGGCGGCATCCGCACATCGGCGACGACCACGTCCGGCAGGCTCCCCTCCGCGCCCAGTTCGTCGATGGTCTTCAGCAAGGCCTGCGCGTCGCCCACGCCCGCGACGACCTCGTGCCCCCGGTCGGTCAGCAGCCGAGTCAAGCCCTCTCGCAGCAGCACCGAGTCCTCCGCGATGACCACGCGCACCTTGTCCTCCACCGCGCCCACTCCCTGCACACCCACGTTTCCCACGCCCCCCGGTCGTCCCGTGTCCTGCCGGACCGCCGCGGCCTGGTGCCCCGGCGACCCACCCAGCATCCCAGGGAACGCCGTCACGCGTCGGCGAGCGGGCGGGAACGGTGGACCACCGGCCCATTGTGGACAACTTCCTCGCTCGCGCAGGTGAAGAAGAAGCCGATGGCGGCGGTCGGCGAGTGAGCGAGGAATCGCCGGGGGAGGGGCGCCACGAAGAGGGAGAACGGAGCGGGGGAGCGGTCATGGTGCGAGCGGCAGGCGGTCGGTGGCGGGGGCCGGAACAGGGCTGGACTTGGGAGGCGGGCGGCCTTCGGGCGACCGGTGCTCGGAGGCTGGTCGAGCTCTGGCGGGCCAGGTGGGCCAGGTGTGCCCGGGCGGTCGCCAGGGTGCGGCGGGAAAGCGGCGGCCGCGGAGTGGCTGAGGCGCAGGGGCGGACGGCGGGTGGTGGCTGTGGAGCGGCAGGGATCCGCGGCTGGTCGGAAGGGGACGGCCGCGGAGTGGCTGGAGTCCGTGGCCGACGGAAGGGCGGCCCGCCGGGCGGTCGGCCTGTGCGGAGCGGTCGACCCGTGCCGGTCGCGGGGCCGCTCGCACCTTCTTCCCCTCCCCCCGAAAACTCCGCCGGCGCACCGGCATCAGGACCGCCAGGGGATCTCCGCGGTGACCGTCGTCCCGCCACCGGCCGGGGAGTCGACCACCAGGACACCGTCGACCGCGTCCGTCCGCCGCGCCAGAGCGGCCAGCCCCGTCCCGGCCCGGGGATCGGCACCGCCCAGGCCGTCATCCGTGACCTGGAGCATCAGCCGCTCGCCGGAGCGCCAGACATCGACCCGGGCCGACCGCGCCCCGCTGTGCGCGCCGATGTTCTGGAGCAGCTCGGAGACGGCGAAGTACGCGATCCCCTCCACGGCCGGGGCCGGCCGCTCCGGCAGGTCCACCTCGACCCGCACCGGCACGGAGCACCGGGCGGCCAGCGCGGAGAGCGCCGGGTCCAGCCCCCGGTCGGTGAGGATGGCGGGATGGATGCCCCGGGCGAGACCCCGCAGCTCCTGGAGGACCGACTTCGCCTCGCCGTGCGCCGTCTCCACCAGGCGTGCCGCCCCTTCCGGGTCCTCGGCCAGCTTGGCCTTGGCCAGCCCCAGGCCCGCCTCCAGGAGCTCGAGCCGGGCCTGCGCCCCGTCCCGCAGCTCCCGCTCGATCCGCCGCAGATCCTCCGCGGCGGTGTCGGCCACGGCACCCCGGTCCGACTCCAGCTCCACCACGCGGTTCTCCAGCCGCGACGGGCCGAGCAGCCCCACGACCAGCAGCCGGTCCACCGAGGTCAGCGCCCGGATCAGCCACGGCGTGGCCAGCGTCAGCAACAGCCCCCCGACGCAGACCAGTGCGATCTCCGGCGGAGCGTCGAGGTAGACCTGCCGGTCGCCGTCCCCGTAGAGCTGAAGGCCGGGGATGCCCGCGTACCGGGGGAAGACCCACTGCCACAGGGGGTACGTGAGCATCGCCCACCCGTACGCCCAGACGGGGACGGTCAGGCAGAAGGCGAACACCGCCCACGGGAAGTGCAGGACCGTGTAGAGGAACTGGCGCCAGGACTCCCCGCTCTTGATCACCGAGGTCATCCAGCCGAGCACCCCGGGATTGCGGCTCCGCACCGGCCGCGGCTCCGCCACGCGAAGCCCCAGCAGCGCCCGGGCCCGGGCCCGCTCCAGCACGCCGACGCCCCGGCAGCCGGCGAGCCCCAGGGCGAGCACCGGTACGCCGATGAAGGTCACCAGCAACCCGGCGCCGAGCGCCAGCGTCGTCACCGCGTAGACGAAGGTCACGGCGGCGATCGGCAGACTCAGCCAGACGTAGCCGAACTCGCGCCAGGTCCGTGCCGCGAACGGGGCGCCGAGGACCGTCGCCGCCGGCTGCCGCCGTTCTGGCCGGGGCCGCGCCGAACGCTCCCGGGGCCCGTGCTCGTGCCCGTACTCCGTGGCCATCCGTCCGCCCTCTCCTTCTTTCCCGGCCGCCCGGTCGTCCGGCCGCACCGCCTTCCCTGGCGACCTCATCAGCTTCGCCGCGCGCGCCGGCCGGGGCCATGGAGCATGTGGGGGTCTTCGTACGGGGGTTTTCCCTACCGCCGGGGGCGGGCGGACGGGAGCGGCCGACGTCCGGAGACGCGGCGGCCCGCCCGGTGCGAGGCCGGGCGGGCCGGGGAGCGGTCCGATGCGGCGGAGCCTCGTCCGCGTGGCGCCGTACGAGGAGGGCGGCCGGCGCGCCCGGCCGCGCGTGGCCGCCGAAGGGACCGGCTGGGGCGGGCGGGGGTGCCCCGGGTGGCGGAGGGGCGGGGCGTCAGGCGCTCTCGGCCGCGGGCCGGGCGCGCCAGGGCAGCTCCGCCGTGGCCACCGTCGGCCCGCCCGCGGGGGAGGTCACCGTGAAGACGCCGTCCACGGCGTTCAGCCGCTCGGCAAGCCCCGCCAGACCACTGCCGCCGTCCAGCCGCGCGCCGCCGCGCCCGTCGTCCTCCACCCTCAGCAGGAGCCGGTCACCGGTGCGCCACACGTCGACCGAGGCGGTGCGGGCCCCGCTGTGCTTGCTGATGTTCTGCAGGAGCTCGGAGACGGTGAAGTAGGCGATGCCCTCGATGGCCGCGGCCGGGCGCTCGGAGAGTTCGGCCGTGGCCCGCACCGGGACCGTGCACCGGGAGGCGAGGGAGGAGAGGGCGGCGCCGAGGCCCCGGTCGGTCAGCACCGCCGGGTGGATGCCCCGCGCGAGGTCCCGCAGCTCCTGGAGGGCCAGCTTGACCTCGCCGTGCGCCTCGTCGACCATCGCGGCCACCGTCGCGTCGGCCGTCCCCTCGGCCAGCTTCTCCTTCGCCAGCCCCAGGCCCATCGCCAGGTTGACCAGCCGGGCCTGCGCCCCGTCGTGCAGGTCCCGCTCGATCCGCCGCAGGTCCGCCGCGGCCGTGTCGACGACCACACCGCGGTCCGACTCCAGTTCGGCGATCCGCCGCTCCAACTCGTCGGAAGGAGACAGCAGTCCCCGCACCATCGCCCGGTCGGCGTCGGTCAGCAGCCTGGTGAGGAACGGCAGCACCGGCCACAGCACCAGCAGCCCCACCAACGTCAGCGAGAAGGTGAGGACACCCCAGGGCAGCCGCATCAGCGAGAACAGCATCGTCCGCCAGCCGACCGGGTCCCTCAGCGCCTGCCACACCCCGGCCAGCACGCCCCCGCCTCGCCGCCGCGGCAGCGCGCTGGGCTCCTCCACCCGCAAGCCCAGCAGAGCCCGGGCGCGCCCGCGCTCGAACCTGCCGAGTACGCGCGCCCCGCCGAGCGCCAGGGCGAGCAGCGGCAGGCCGATCACGGTGACGGCCAGGCCGCCGCCGAGGGCGAGCATGGTCAGCGCGTAGACGAAACCGAGGAGGGTGCACGGCAGGTTGGTCAGCAGGTAGCCGACCTCCCGCCAGGTGTGGCCCTCGAAGGCGAGGCCCGGACGGCGTGGCGTCGGCTCGCCGGAGGTACCGGTGCCGCTCGCGATGGTCGGTGTGCTCATGTCTGCCAGGGTCCCCCGCGGCCGGGGCGCCCCGCCATGAGGTGCGCCGGTCGCCGTGCCGGGGGTTAACCCCACCCTCCTTCGGCCCGTCGGGCGCCGCGCGGGACTTCGCCGGCACCCCCTGGACCCGCCCGGGACCCGGACGGGCTGCTTACGGCATCTTTAGCAGGCCCTAGACTCCCGTGCGTACAGATCGTCGGACGCGGAGCGTCACGGAACACGCGGGCGCGGGAGAGAGGTCGTCGTATGACGGTGCTCGCCGGGGAGTACTTCCGGTCGTACGCGGTCGTCGGCCTGCTCGCCGTCGTCGGCGTGCTGTTCGTCGCCGTCGCCTTCGGCGCGGGCCGGCTGCTGCGGCCGGTCGTCCCCACACCGGAGAAGCTGCTCACCTACGAATGCGGCGTCGACCCCGTCGGCGAGGGCTGGGCCCACACCCAGGTCCGCTACTACGTCTACGCGTTCCTCTATGTGATCTTCGCCGTCGACTCGATCTTCCTCTTCCCCTGGGCGACGGTCTTCGCAGAGACCGGGTACGGGGCGACGACGCTCGTGGAGATGTTCATCTTCCTGGGCTTTCTGACCATCGGCCTGCTGTACGCATGGAAGAAGGGCGTCCTCGCATGGACGTGACACCCCCCGCAACCGGCCACGGCCCCGCCCCCGAGCCCGGCCCCGTGGCCCTCCCCGAACCCCAGCGGCTCGGCGGGCTCGCCCGCCTGGCGCCCGCTCCGATGAAGGTGGTCCTCAACTGGGGCCGCCGCTACAGCCTGTGGGTCTTCAACTTCGGACTCGCCTGCTGCGCCATCGAGTTCATCGCCGCCTCGATGGCCCGCCACGACTTCATGCGGCTGGGCGTCATCCCCTTCGCCCCCGGGCCGCGCCAGGCCGACCTGATGGTCGTCTCCGGCACCGTCACCGACAAGATGGCCCCGGCCGTCCGGCGGCTCTACGAGCAGATGCCCGAACCGAAGTACGTCATCTCCTTCGGCGCCTGCTCCAACTGCGGCGGCCCTTACTGGGACTCGTACTCGGTCACCAAGGGCGTCGACCAGATCATCCCCGTCGACGTCTACGTGCCCGGCTGCCCGCCCCGGCCCGAGGCGCTGCTCCAGGGCATCATCAAGCTTCAGGAGAAGATCGCCCGCGAATCGCTCGGCGAACGGTACGGCCGCCCCGCCGAGCGTCCCTCGACGACCGCCCTGACCAGTGGACTCGTGACGCCGCCGCCAACTCCGGGCACGGCCGGCGGCGCGGGGGAGGAGGGCCGGTGACCGGCTGGCTCCCGCACCCCGCCGACACCCTCTTCGGCCCCGAGGCGCGGGCCGAGGAGTCGTACGACGTCCTCACCGTGGACGTCCCCGCCGAGACCTGGACCAGCGCGCTGCGTACCGCCCGCTCCGTGCTCGGCTGCACCTTCTTCGACTGGCTGAGCGCGGTCGACGAGCCCGGCACCGGGTTCCTGGTCTCCGCCCATCTGGTCGCCCTCGCGCCGGTGCGCCGCCTGCTGGTCCGCACCACCGTGCCGCACGAGGCGCCGGTACTGGAGAGCGCCGTCGAGGTGTACGCGGGCGCCGCCTGGCACGAGCGGGAGACGCACGAGATGTTCGGCGTCGCCTTCACCGGTCACCCCGGGCTGGAACCCCTGCTGCTGCCCGAGAACTTCGAAGGGCACCCCCTGCGCAAGGACTTCGTCCTCGCCGCTCGCGTCGCCAAGGCGTGGCCCGGAGCCAAGGAGCCCGGCGAGGGCTCCGACCACGGTGGCCCCAAGCGCCGGCAGATGCTCCCGCCCGGTGTCCCCGACCCCAACGAATGGGGCCCGCTCAAGGGCACCCTCCCCGCCGCCCCGGCCCGCCCGGCGCGCCGCACGGCCACCGCCGACGGGGCGCGCCCGGCACGGCGCACCCGCACCGCCACCGAGGGTTCGGCCTCGCAGAGCCCCGACACCCCGACGGCCGAGGCGCCTTCGGCGTCGCCGGCGTCCCCCGAGGCGACCGGCCCCGCCCGCCCGCGCCGGAACCGGTCGGCGTCGCAGGGCTCGGCCTCGCAGCCGGCCGAGCCCCCGCAGACGGCGGCCGACACGCCCGACACTCCCGGGGCGTCCGGCGCGCCCGGGACGGCTGGCGCCCCCTTCGGCGCCGACGAGGCGCCCGGCGCCCCCGAGGCAGCCCCCGCCCCGGCGCCCGCCCGCCCGCGCCGGAGCCGGTCGGCGTCGCAGGGCTCGGCCTCGCAGCAGCCGACCTCGGCCACCCCGTCGACCGGGACTTCCGGGGGACCCGCGCCCAAGGCGGCCGACACCTCCGAGGAGACCCCCGCGTCCGACGCGGCCGAGCCCCCCGAGGTGTCCGGCGCCCCGCCCGCCGCACGCCCCCGCCGCAACCGCTCGGCCTCCGACGGCTCCGCCTCGCAGCAACGCCCGCCCGCCGCAGGCGGCGGCCCCGCCCGCGCGGGCAGCTCCGACGCCCCCTGGCACCACGCCCGCCCGGCCCACGAGGAGATCCCGCCTCCGGAGCAATCCTCTTCGGACCCGGCGGACCCGTCCGCCTCGGCCATCCCGTCCGGCCCGGTGAAGAATGCGGAGAGCACCGCCGCAACGGAAGCCGCGGAGCCCGGCGGCCGGCGCCCCAAGCCTGCCCGCGGCACCAATGCCGACGGCCCGCCCGCCGCGCCTGAGCCGAACCAGCCGACCCCGGACTCGGACACCTCGGACTCCGGAACCTCAAGCTCCGGCAGCCCTGCCTCCGGTCCCCCGGGCTCCGGCACCCCCGGCCCCCAGGCATCCGAGCCCCCCGAAGCACCCGCCCCTGAGCCCGAGACCACGACGCCCGGGGCCCCCACACCGGAGCCCGGCCACCCCACCCCGCCCGGCCCCGACAAGAACTCTCCCGGCCCCACCAAGGACACTCCCGGCGCCGACCCCGACACCCCCACCGGAGGTGACCCCGCATGAACGACGTACTCGATGTCGCCCTGCGTCTGCTCGTGCTCCTCGTCGCCTTCCTGGTGTTGCCGCTCGTCGTCGGGCAGGCCGAGCACAAGACGATGGCGCACATGCAGGGGCGGCTCGGGCCCATGTACGCGGGCGGGTTCCACGGCTGGGCGCAGCTCGTCGCCGACGGCGTCAAGTTCGTGCAGAAGGAGGACATCGTCCCGGCCGAGGCCGACCGGCGGGTCTTCCAACTGGCCCCGGCCGTGGCGCTCCTGCCGTACCTGCTGGTCCTCGCCGTGCTGCCGGTCGGCCCGGGGGAGTCCGGCTCCGGTGTCCACGTCGACGCGGGCGTGTTCTTCGTCCTCGCCGTGATGGGCGTCGGCGTGCTCGGCTCGCTCATGGGCGGCTGGGCCTCCGCCAACAAGTACTCGCTCCTCGGCGGCCTGCGCACCGCCGCCCAGCTCCTCGCGTACGAACTGCCGATGCTGCTGGCGGCCGCCTCGGTGGCCATGGCGGCGGGCACGGTGTCGCTCAGCGGGATCCTCGACGGTTTCCAGTGGTGGTGGCTGCCGTGGCAGATCGTCGGCGCCGTCGTCTTCTTCGTCGCCGGGCTCGCCGAGCTCCAGCGGCCGCCCTTCGACATGCCGGTCGCCGACTCGGAGATCATCTTCGGGGCGTACACCGAGTACACCGGTCTGCGGTTCGCCTTCTTCCTGCTCGCGGAGTACGCGGGCATCGTGATTCTCTGCGGCCTCACCACCGTGCTGTTCCTCGGCGGCTGGCACGGGCCGTGGGGCGCCGACGGGCTCGGCTGGGTGTGGACCCTGCTGAAGACCGCCGTGCTGGCCTTCGTGGTGATCTGGCTGCGGGTCAGCTTCCCCCGGATGCGGGAGGACCAGCTCCAGAAGCTCGCCTGGACCACTCTCGTCCCGCTCGCCCTCGCGCAGATCGCGCTCACCGGCATCGTGAAGGTGGCGATCCAGTAAATGACCGCGCCCCAGCCCCCCTCCGGCCGCCGTATCCCCGGCTCCGGCCTCGCCAAGGGCCTCGCCGTCACCCTGCGGACGATGACGAAGAAGACCGTCACCGCGCAGTACCCGGACGTCCAGCCCGACCTGCCGCCGCGCAGCCGCGGCGTCATCGGCCTGTTCGAGGAGAACTGCACGGTCTGCATGCTCTGCGCCCGGGAATGCCCCGACTGGTGCATCTACATCGACTCCCACAAGGAGACGGTGCCCCCCGCCGCCCCCGGCGGACGCGAGCGCAGCCGCAACGTCCTCGACCGCTTCGCCATCGACTTCTCCCTCTGCATGTACTGCGGTATCTGCGTCGAGGTGTGCCCCTTCGACGCGCTGTTCTGGTCCCCGGAGTTCGAGTACGCCGAGACCGACATCCGCGACCTCACCCACGAGCGCGACAAGCTCCGCGAGTGGATGTGGACGGTGCCCGCCCCGCCCGCCCTGGTCCCCGGCACCGAGGAGCCCAAGGAGTACGCGGCCGCCCGCAAGTCCGCCGACCGCGCGGCCGCCCAGCAGGCCGCCGAAGCCGCGCAAGCCAAGCCCGCCCAGCCCGAGGACGGCGACGCCCGATGACCGCCCTGACCACGGCAGCCCTGACCACGGCGGCCCAGACCCCGGCCGGCGCCACCCTCACCACCTGGCTGGCCGCGCCCGCCGCCGAGGCCGTCCAGCACCGCGGATTCCTCTCGCCGACCGGCGTCGAGGTGGTCTTCGTCCTCGTCGGCCTGGTCACCCTCGGCGCGGCCGTCCTCACCGTCACCACCCGGCAACTCGTCCACGCCGCCCTCTGGCTGGTCGTCGCTCTCGGCGGTATCGCCGTCGAGTACCTGCTGCTGACAGCCGAGTTCATCGCCTGGGTCCAAGTCCTCATCTATGTCGGCTCCGTCGTCGTCCTCCTGCTCTTCGGCCTGATGCTGACCCGCGCGCCCATCGGCCGCTCCCCGGACGCCGACTCCGGCAACCGGCCCGTCGCCCTCGCCGTCGCCCTGGCCACCGCCGCCACCCTGGTCTGGGTGGTCGTCGACGCCTTCCGCACCACCTGGATCGACCTCGACCAGGCCGTGCAGGGCTCCACCCAGGTCACCGGCGAAGCGCTCTTCAGCTCCTGGGTCCTGCCCTTCGAAGCCCTCTCCGTCCTTCTCCTCGCCGCCCTGATCGGCGCGATCGTCCTCTCCCGCCGCTCCGGCCGCGAGGACGACGCCGCCGACTCCCCCGCCGGGGACCCGGCCGGCCCGGACACCCCGCCGAGCACGGGCAGCGCCGGCGCCCCCGCCAACTCGGGCAGCCCCGCCACCGGCCCGGGCGAGGCATCCGCCCCCACGGTCGCCCCCGGCGAAGCCGCGCCGCCCCGGCGAAGCCGAGCCGCCTCCACGCCCGGCGACGGAGACACCCCCGGCCCCGAGGGGACCCGCTGATGCATCTCGCCTATCCCGCCGTCCTCTCGGCCCTCCTCTTCGCGGTCGGCGTCTACGGCCTCCTCGCCCGCCGCAACGCGATCCTCGTCCTGATGTCGGTCGAGCTGATGCTCAACGCCGTCAACCTCAACCTCGTCGCCTTCGACGTCTGGCTGAGCACCACCCTGCGCGACACCCTGCACGGCGGGCAGGCGCTCACCCTGTTCACCATCGCCGTCGCCGCCGCCGAGATCGGCATCGGCCTCGCGATCGTCCTCCTCGTCCACCGCAACCGGGGCACCTCCGACCTCGACCGGCTCCGCGACACCGCCGAGTCCGAGGCCGACGACGACGCCGAGGCCACCGCCGCCGAAGCAGCCCTCGCCGCCGACGAGGCAGCCACCGCCACCCCGTACACCAGCCCGGCGCAGAAGGCGGAGGCCGCCCGGTGACCACCACGACCCTCGCCGTCCTCGTCCCCGTCCTGCCGCTGCTCGGCGCCCTCGCGGGACTCGCCCTCGGCCGCACCGCCCCCGGCTTCGTACGCCCGCTGGCCGTGCTGCCGCCGCTGGCCGCCACGGTCCTCGCCGCCCTGGTCGCCGCCCGGCAGCACGGCGGGCCCGCGCTGAACGCCGCCACCGAGCTGACCCCCACCGGCTCCGTCCCCGTCGAACTCGCCCTGCACCTCGACGGCTTCGCCGTCCTCGTCGCCGTGCTGGTCGCCGCCGTCGCCACCTGCGTGCAGATCTACTCGACCGGCTACCTCCGCGACGACCCGCGCTACCCGTCGTACGCCGCGCTCGTCTCCCTCTTCACCTCCGCCATGCTGCTCGTCGTCTACTCCGGCGACCTGATCGTGCTGCTGGTCGGCTGGGAGGTCATGGGCATCTGCTCGTACTTCCTCGTCGGCCACTACTGGGAGACCCCGGAGGCCCGCGCCGCCTCGCTGAAGGCGTTCCTCGTCACCAAGCTCGGCGACGTCCCCTTCCTCATCGGGCTCTTCGCGCTCGCCGCCGACACCGGCTCCTTCCGCATCACCCGGATCCTCGACGCCGTCGGCGACGGCGGCCTCGACCACCCGACCCTCATCGCCCTGCTGCTCCTCGCCGGAGTCGCGGGCAAGTCGGCCCAGTTCCCCCTCCACATCTGGCTGCCCGACGCGATGGCCGGCCCCACGCCCGTCTCCGCGCTGATCCACGCCGCGACGATGGTCGCCGCCGGCGTCTACTTCGTCGCCCGGCTCCTCCCGGTCTTCGCGGCCTCCGCCGCCGCCCTGGTGGTCCTCGCGGTGATGGCCGTCCTCACCATGGCCGGGTCGGCGCTCGCCGCCCTGGCCCAGGACGACATCAAACGCGTCCTCGCCTACTCGACCATCGGCCAGCTCGGCTACATGACGGCCGCCCTCGCCGTCGCCGACCGCTCCGCCGCCGTCTTCCACCTCCTCACCCACGGCGCGTTCAAGGCACTGCTCTTCCTCGCCGCCGGCGCCCTCATCCACGCCGCCGGAACCAACTCGCTGACCGCCATGTCCCGCACCGGCGCCCTGCGGGCCCGGGCCGCCGACGCGTACTGGACGATGACCGTCGCCCTGCTCGCCCTCGCCGCGCTCCCTCCCTTCAGCGGCTTCTTCTCCAAGGAGGCCGTCCTCGGCGCCGCCGAACGCGCCGCCACCGGCCACACCGAGGCCGCCCCGGTCGTCGCCGGATGGATCGTCCTCGTCGCCGGGCTCGCGACCGCCGTCCTCACCGCCGCCTACGCCACCCGGCTCTGGCTCCGCGCCTTCTACGGCCAGGGCGCCGAACGCCCCGTCCACGGCTCGCAGCCCCTGGTCATGAACGTCGTCCTCTGGCTCCTCGCCGCCCCCTCCCTCGCCCTCGGCCTCGCCTACGGCGTCCTCGGCGACTGGTTCGGCGGAGCCTCGCTCGCGCCCACCCTCACCACCTCCGTCCTCGCCACCGGCCTCGCCCTCGTCGGCGGCCTCGTCACCTACGGCACCTGGCGCCACACCACCGCCATGGCAGCCGCCACCGGCGCCGGACCGCGCGGTCCGCACGAGCCCCAGGCCGAGTCCGAGGCCGAGATGGCGACCGAGGCACTCACCGGCCACGCCCCCGCCGACGGAGACCTCGCCGAACGCCCCGACCCCGCCGACCCGGGCCGCCTCCTCCTCGGCCCGCTCCACCCGCACGCGGCCGCCGGGTTCCACCTCGACGCCGTCGCGCAGGCGCTCTTCGTCCGCCCGACCCTGGCCGCCGCCAGGCTCGCCGCCTTCCTCGACCGCGAGGTCGTCGACACGTACGTCCGCGCCGCCGGGGCCGTCCCGCGGCTGCTCGGCACCACCGTCCGCAAGACGCAGACCGGTAACGCGCAGACCTACCTCACCGTGCTCCTCGCCGGTGCTCTCGTCCTGGCGGTCGCCGCCGTCCTCGTCACCGCCGCCGGAGCGTGAGAGCCGTGCCCGATATCAGCGAACCCGTGCTCCAGCTGCTTCTCGCCGCCACCGTCGCCGGCCCGCTCGTCGGCGCCGTCGCCGCCCTGCTGCCCGCCCCGCCCGGTCTGAAGGGGAAGAACCCCGACCAGGCCGTGCTCCGCCACGGCGTCGTCGTCACCGGTGCCGTCCTGCTGATCACCCTCGCCCTCGCCGCCGGGTTCGACCACAGCAGGCCCTCGGTGATGCAGGCCGACACCGACATCAGCTGGATCCCCGCCCTGGACATCCGCTTCCACCTGGGCGTCGACGGCATCTCGCTCCCCCTGATCGTCCTCACCGCGCTCCTCACCTTCCTCTGCGCGCTCTACAGCTACTTCCGGCCCCCCACCGGGCCCTCCCCGAAGGCGTTCGTCGCACTGCTGCTCCTGCTGGAGACCGGCACGCTCGCCACCTTCGCCGTCCTCGACCTGGTCCTGTTCTTCCTGGCCTTCGAGACCGTCCTCATCCCCATGTACTTCCTCATCGCCCGCTGGGGCGGCGCCGCCCGCGAACAGGCGGCGGGGAAGTTCATCGTCTACACCCTCCTCGGCTCCGTGATCATGCTGCTCGGCCTGCTCCTCATCGGGCTGAAGGCAGGCACGTTCGACATGGTGGCGCTCGCCGCGGACGGCGGTTCGTCACTCTCCGTAACTGTACAGGTCCTCGCCGTCATCGCGGTAGGCCTCGGCCTCGCCGTGAAGGCGCCGATGTGGCCGCTGCACAGCTGGCTCCCCGACGCCCACACCGCCGCCCCCACCGTCGGCTCGGTCCTCCTCGCCGGAGTCCTGCTGAAGATGGGCACGTACGGGTTCGTCCGCATCCTGCTGCCCGCCACCCCCGACGGCCTCCACGCCTTCGCCCCCTACCTGGGCGCCTTCGCCGCCGTCGGCATCGTCTACGGCTCGCTGGTCTGCCTCTCCCTGGTCCGCGAGGGCGGCAAGGGCGACCTCAAGCGCCTCATCGCCTACTCCTCCGTCGGCCACATGGGGTTCGTCCTCCTCGGCATCGCCACCATGACGCCCACCGGCGTCAACGGCGCCCTCTTCGCCAACATCGCCCACGGCCTCATCACCGGCCTGCTCTTCTTCCTCGTCGGCGCCGTCAAGGACCGCACGGGCTCCACCGACATCGACGCCCTCGCCGGAGTCGCCGGAGCCGCCCTCTACGGCCGCGCCCCCCGCCTCGGCGCCCTCCTCGCCTTCGCCGCCGTCGCCTCGCTCGGCCTGCCAGGACTCGCCGGGTTCTGGGGCGAGATGCTCGCCATGTTCGGCGCCTTCGAACCCGCCGCCGGACTCAGCCGCCCCGCCTTCCTCGTCTACCTCGCCCTCGCCGGACTCGGCACCCTGCTCACCGCCGCGTACCTGCTCCTCGTGGTCCGCCGGGTCTGCATGGGCGCCGTCCCCGAAGGCGCCCCGCCGCTCGCCGACATCCGGGGGCACGAAGCCGCCACCTGGACCCCGCTCGTCGCCCTGACCGTCCTCGCCGGAGTCTGGCCCGCAGTCCTGCTCGGCCTCACCGACCCCGCCGTGCAGAAGCTTCTCGCAGGAGGCGCCTCATGACCGCGCCGGCCATGGCCGCCCTCGCCCAGCCCGCGCTCGCCGCCCAGGCGCAGTCCGTGGACTGGCTCGCGATCACCCCGCCCACCCTGACGGCCGTCCTCGCGCTCGCCGTCCTCGTCGCCGACCTGTTCCTGCCCGAGCGCCGCAAACCACTCCTCGGAGTGATCACGCTCGCCGGACTCGCCGCCGCCCTGCTCACCCTGCTGCCCCTGATCGGCGAGGACCGCGCCACCTTCTGCGTCGCCGCCGACGCGGGCGGCGCTTGCAGCTACACCGCCGACGGCTTCACCCTCGTCGTCCAGCTCCTGGTCCTCGGCGGCGCCCTGCTCACCGCCCTGCTCTCGCTGGCCACCGTCCGCGACGACCGGCTCCCCGCGGGCGAGTACTGGTTCCTCCTGCTGGCCTCCGCCGCCGGAGCCGCCCTGCTCCCCGCCTCCCGCGACCTGGCCACCCTCGTCATCGCCCTCGAAGTGGCCTCCCTGCCCGCCTTCGCCCTGGTCGGCCTGCGCCGCGGTGAACGCCGCTCCTCCGAGGCCGCCCTCAAGTTCTTCCTCTCCTCGGTCGCCGCCACCGCCGTCACCCTCCTCGGCGTCAGCTTCGTCTACGCCGTCACCGGCACCCTCCACCTCACCGAGATCGCCGCCCGCCTCCCCGAGGCCGACCCCGCGCTGCACACCCTCGCCCGGGCAGGCATCGCCCTCACCCTCGTCGGCTTCGCCTTCAAGACCGCCGCCGCCCCCTTCCACTTCTGGGTCCCCGACACCTACACCGGCGCCCCCGTCCCCGTCGCCGGGTACCTCTCGGTGGTCGGCAAGACCGCCGGCCTGACCGGCATCGCCCTCGTCACCGTCCTCGCCTTCCCCTCCTACGGCGACCTCTGGGGCCCGCTGCTCGCTGTCCTCGCCGCCGTCACCATGACCGCGGGCAACACCGCCGCCCTGCGCCAGCGCCCCGGCCGCCGCCACAGCGCCGTACGGCTGCTCGCCTGGTCCTCCGTCGGCCAGGCCGGCTACCTCCTCGTCCCGCTCGCCGCCGCCGCGTACACCGGCACCCCCGACGAGGCCGTCGGCGCCACCCTCGCCTACGCCCTGATGTACGCCGCCGTGAACCTCGGCGCCTTCGCCGTCGTCGCCCTCGTCGCCCGCACCCGCCCGGCCGGCCGCCTCACCGACCACCGCGCGCTGTACGCCACCCACCCGGCCCACGCCCTCGCCCTCGCCTTCTTCCTGCTCTGCCTGGCCGGACTGCCGCCGGGCGTCGTCGGCCTCTTCGCCAAGGTCGCGGTCTTCTCGGCCGCCGTCGACGCCGGGCTGGGCTGGCTCGCCGTGGTGATGGCGCTCAACGTGGTCGTCGCCCTCGTCTACTACCTGCGCTGGACGGCCCTGCTCTTCCGGCCCGCCGCCGACGGGGCCGCGCTGCCGCGCGCCGTACCCCGGCCGCTCACCGCCGCCGTGGCCGTCGCCGCCCTCATCGGCGCCGCCCTCTCCGGCGCGCCGCAGCTCATCCTCCGGTTCACCGCCACCGGCCTCTTCTGAGCGGCCCCGGGCACGGGGGCCGCTCGGCCCTTGCCTCGGGACGGCTCGGGAACTGGCACCGCCCGCCTCGCGTTGACCAGGCAGGGAGGGTCCACTGGATGTGGAAAGAACGCACCAGTCCGCAAGGGCTCCCCTGCCGCACCATCCTGGAGGGCGTAGCGTGCACCGCCGGCACAACGGGCTGAAAACCGCCGTACTCCTCGGGGGCCTGTCCGCACTCATCCTCGTCATCGGCAGCCTCTTCGGCCGGACGGGCCTGATCGTCGCGCTCCTCGTCGCACTCGGCACCAACGCCTACGCGTACTGGAACAGCGACAAGCTGGCCCTGCGCGCCATGCGGGCCCGGCCGGTCAGCGAGTTCGAGGCGCCCCAGCTCTACCGCATGGTCCGCGACCTGTCGACGCAGGCCCGCCAGCCCATGCCACGCCTCTACATCTCACCCACCGAGGCGCCCAACGCCTTCGCCACCGGCCGCAACCCGCGCAACGCCGCGGTCTGCTGCACCGACGGCATCCTCCGCCTCCTCGACGAGCGCGAACTGCGCGGCGTCATCGGCCACGAGCTGAGCCACGTCTACAACCGCGACATCCTCATCTCCTCGGTCGCCGGGGCCCTCGCCTCCGTGATCATGTTCCTGGTCAACTTCGCCTGGCTGATCCCCTTCGGCCGCTCCGACAACGACGAAGGCCCCGGCCTCTTCGGCATGCTCCTGATCATGCTGCTGGGCCCGCTGGCCGCCTCCGTCATCCAGCTCGCCATCAGCCGCTCCCGCGAGTACGAGGCCGACGCCTCCGGCGCCCAGCTGACCGGAGACCCCCTGGCACTCGCCTCCGCCCTGCGTAAGCTGGACGCCGGTACGAAACGGCTGCCGCTCCCCCCTGAGCCCCGCATCGAGACGGCCAGCCACATGATGATCGCCAACCCGTTCCGCCCGGGTGAGAGCATGGCGAAGATGTTTTCCACGCACCCGCCGATGGCGGAGCGCATCGCCCGACTCGAACAGATGGCAGGCCGTCGTTGAAGACCCTTCTGAACATCATCTGGCTGGTCCTGAGCGGCTTCTGGCTCTTCCTCGGGTACCTGCTCGCCGGAGTGCTGCTCTGCATCACGGTCATCGGCATCCCGTTCGGCATCGCCGCGTTCCGGATCGGCGTCTACGCCCTCTGGCCCTTCGGCTACTCCGCGGTCGAGCGGCGCGGCGCGGGCGCCCCGTCCTGCGTGGGGAACGTGCTGTGGCTGGTCCTGGCCGGCTGGTGGCTGGCGCTCGGCCACATCGCCACCGGCATCGCCCTGTGCGTCACGATCATCGGCATCCCGCTGGGCATCGCCAACTTCAAGCTGATCCCCGTCTCGCTGATGCCGCTGGGCCGCGAGATCGTCCGCACCGGCGAGCCCTTCGCGGCCCGCTGACGCCTCCCGGCGCCCCGTCCCGGCGCGCCGGGCAACCACCCGCCGCCCGGTCACGTCCTCCTCTGAGGACGGCGTCCGGGCACATGGGAACGACCACCTGCACGGGGGATCGCGGCGCGTGCCGCGGAGGGGCCTGCGGTGAAGACCCACACATGTACCCGCCCGACGCATGAACATGTTCGCGAGAGGCAGGATCACCGCATGGGCATCATCAGTTGGATCATTCTCGGCCTGCTGGCCGGAGCAATCGCGAAGATCATCCTCCCCGGCCGCGACCCGGGCGGCTTCATCGGCACCATCCTCATCGGCGTGGCGGGCGCCTTCATCGGCGGCTGGATATCCAGCCGCTTCCTGGACCGCCCGATCGCCAACGAATTCTTCGACGCCGCCACTTGGGTCTCCGCCATCGGCGGCTCCCTGGTGCTGCTCATCGGCTACCGCCTGCTCTTCGGCCACTCCCGCCGCTGACCGCCGACGGCCGCCCCCGGACAGGGGGCGGCCGTCGTACCGTCGTACGCCGCGGTGGGCGCGGGTCAGCGGTAGTTGACGTACTGCAGCGCGAAGTCGAAGTCCTGGTTCTTCAGCAGGGCCTGCACGGCCTGGAGGTCGTCCCGGCTCTTGGAGCTGACGCGCAGCTCGTCACCCTGCACCTGCGCCTTGACGCCCTTCGGGCCCTCGTCGCGGATGATCTTGGCGACCTTCTTCGCGTTCTCCTGCGAGATGCCCTCCTCGATGGAGGCGAAGATCTTGTAGTCCTTGCCCGAGAGCTGCGGCTCCCCGGCGTCCAGGGCCTTCAGCGAGATCCCCCGCTTGATCAGCTTGGACTGGAACACGTCGAGGATGGCGTTGACCCGCTCCTCGGAGTTGGCCTGCATCAGGATCTTCTCGCCGGACCAGGCGATCGACGCCCCGACGTTCCTGAAGTCGTAACGCTGCGAGATCTCCTTGGCGGCCTGGTTGAGGGCGTTGTCGACCTCCTGCCGCTCGACCTTCGAGACGATGTCGAAACTGGAGTCGGCCATGTCCTGTGGCTCCTTGAATCGGTGTGTGCTGACAACGGTCGGGCAGAAAGGCGGCCGGGGTCCGCCCCGGCCGCACCCGCAAAGACTAGCCACCGCCGCCACCCCGGGCCCGCGAACAACCGAGTGGCGGACCACCCCCGAGCATCAGGTATCGTTTACGTCGTTGCCACGGAGCACCGCCCCGAAGCGGGGCTGCGAGGCGGCATCCCAGGCGGTGTGCCCGAGCGGCCAAAGGGAGCAGACTGTAAATCTGCCGGCTCAGCCTTCCCAGGTTCGAATCCTGGCGCCGCCACACTGGGTGGAGATCCCCTCCGACCTCGCTGAAACAGCAGGTCGGAGGGGATCTTTCGTTTTCGGCGGTGGTGGTGCGGGGCTCTTCGACCTGTCTCACCGAGTTCCTGGTCGGTCCCTGTTGAGAACAGCTTGACCAGGTTCTGTGCGGGGTCGAAGCTGACCCGGTCACGTCAAGGCCCAATGGGGGGGGAAGCAATGCGCATGCAAGGAAGGTCTCGGCCGCGAGTCTCGCGACGGCGGCGATGCTCGGACTCGGTCTGGCCGCGGCCGCTCCGGCGGCCGCCGCCGGTCCGACCGGCTGAACGAGCTGGAGGGACAGCGGGTCGGTGAAGGGGTACGCGGACTGCGCCGGAGGCGCCGGATACGTGCGCGTCCTCGTCACGTGCAGGGACTACCGCGGGACCGACTCGACGCACAGTGGTTCGTGGGTCGCCGCCGATTCGTCCGCCGCCTCGGTGTACAGCTGCGGAGGCCAGACGGCCTGGGTCGTGGCCACCAAGCACGAGACGATGATCAAGATCGGCTGACCGGCCGTTCCGTGCCCGCCCGCCTCGCGGTGCGGGCTCGCCTCCTCCTCCCGCACCCGAGCCGGAGGAGGGGGTTTCGCGTGGTGCCGTGTGCGTCCGCGAAGGCGGGCGGAGCGGATCAGTTGCCCGCCACGTCCTTCACGGCGACCGCCGCCGGGGTCTCGCCGGAGATCAGCTCCAGGGTGAGGCCCGCCGTCGCCGGGGTGTCGATCAGTTCGAGCAGGACGCGGGCGACGTCGTCCCGGGGAACGCTGCCGCGGCCCGTGGAGGCCTTCAGGCGGACCTTGCCGGTGCCCTGGTCGTCCGTGAGGGAGCCGGGGCGCAGGACCGTCCAGTCGAGGCCCTCGTGGGCGCGTACGGCGTCGTCGGCGGCGCCCTTGGCGCGCTGGTAGACGTCGAAGACCTCGTCGCCCCGGTGGTCGGCGTCGGCGCCCATCGAGGAGACGATCAGGAACCGGCGTACCCCGGCGCGTTCGGCGGCCGAGGCGAAGAGTTCGGCGCCGTCGCGGTCCATGGTCTCCTTGCGGGCCGAGCCGCTGCCCGGGCCGGAACCGGCCGCGAAGACCGCCGCGTCGGCGCCCCGCAGCACCTCGGTGACCTCCTCGGGCGTCGCCGACTCCAGGTCGCACAGGACGGCCTGGGCGCCCGCCTCGCGCAGGTCGTCGACCTGCTCGGGGTTGCGGATCAGTCCTGTCACGTCGTCTCCGCGCGCGGCGAGCAGCCGCTCCAGCCGCAGCGCGATCTTTCCGTGTCCACCAGCGATGACAATGCGCATGATCCCGACCGTACGCCGGGCCGCGCCGTCCCGCCCGTCCAGCGCCGAACCGGCGTGCCGCTCAGGCCGGTTCGGTCCCCGTGCGGCCCTGCCGCGGCAGCCCGGCGACGGCCGCGGTGGCCGAGTCGCAGTACTCGCGGACCGCGCTGGTGCGGGCGACGACCCGGCCCCGGTGGACCACGATCCGGCTGTACCCGAGCGACAGCGCCTCGGCCAGCCCCGTGCCGCGCACCGCCAGCAGCTCCGCGGGGAACCCCGCCTCGATCCGCACCGGTGCCAGCCCGAGCGCCTCGCGGGCGGCCCCGGCCACCGCCTCGTACGCCTCGTCGGGGCGCAGCCCGTGCCGGGAGGCGAGCAGGTGGGCGGCCTGGAGGGGGTCGCCGCGCCCGACCGGGTTGGCGACGTCGCGCAGGGCGCCGCTGCCGGCGGTGACGCGGACGCCGGCGGCCCGCAGCAGGTGGACCGGGGTGTCCTGGCCGCGGCGGCGCTCCAGGCCGCCGCAGGGGCCCTGCGGGAGGCAGACGACGGTGATCCCGGCGGCGGCCAGCGCCTCGGCGGTGCGTCCGGCGACGTCGGCGGGGAGGCGGCCCAGCCCGTCGCAGGGGCCGATGGTGACGCCGGGGCGCAGCCCGCCCGCCATGGCGGCGAGGCGGGTCAGCCGCACCGGGTCGGAGCCGTCGGTGTGCAGGTCGACCGGGCAGCCGTGCTGGGCGGCGGCGTCCAGGACGGCCTCGGCGCAGCCGGCCGGGTCCGGGTCGAGGTCGGGGCAGGCGCCGACGACGGAGGCGCCCATCTTGACCGCGTCGTGGAGCATGGCGAGCCCGTCGGCCCCGGCGGCGCCGGTGAGCAGGCGGGGCATGGCGACGGCGGTGAGGTCGGTGAGGCCGTGTACCGCCCGCCGGGCCTGGAGGACCGCCTCCATGGCGCCGAGGCCCTGCACGTCGCCGACGCGCACGTGCGAGCGGAGCGCGGTGGCGCCGTGGCCGAGTTGGAGGAGGGCGGCCTCGGTGGCGCGGCGCTGGACGTCGGCAGGGTCGGGGGAGACGGGTCCGGCGGCGTCGGCGGTGAGGGCCAGGTCGCTGTGGGCGTGGGGTTCGGCGGGGGCCGGGAGCAGCAGGTAGCCGCGCAGGTCGATGCGGAGGCCGAGCGGGGCGAGGCTGCCGGCGGTGCCGACGGCCTGGATGCGGCCGCGGCCGAGGCGGACGTCGACCGTGCGGCCGTCGGTGAGGGTGGCCCCGGTGAGCAGCAGGTCGGCACCGTCCGGGCCGCCGGACGGGCCGGGGGACGGCGAGGGCTGCGGCTGGCTGTCGGACATCGCGCTCCTGGGGGCTCGGGCGGCGGACGGGCGCGTTCTCGCCCGCAGGCCGCACCCGTTCGGCCACCGCGGCACGGGCGCGGTGGGGCGGCGTCACGCTGCGTCGATCAAGATCACACCGTGTGCGGCCGAGCCTAGGCCGCCGTCGGAGCGCCATCGAGGAGGAGCGGATAAGTCGTACCGGCGTGGGTGGCGAGGCAGGGTGGGGCCCGGGATACCGGTCGGGACCTGCGAGGACGGTGGGGCGGGCGGTGTGGCGGGGGCGGGGATGGCCGGTCGCGGGGCGGTCCCGGGCGACGCGGGCGGGGGCACCGAATCGGATTTGGGCGTTCGGCGGGTGGCCGTGTAATGTCTTCCTCGCTCGCCCCAATAGCTCAGTCGGCAGAGCGTCTCCATGGTAAGGAGAAGGTCAACGGTTCGATTCCGTTTTGGGGCTCTGGTGTGAAAGGGGTTCCCGCCTTCGGGCGGGGATCCGGATCACATCGCAGCGGTGTAGCTCAGTCGGTAGAGCAAGCGGCTCATAATCGCTGTGTCACCGGTTCAAGTCCGGTCACCGCTACGAAAAGTAGCCGATTGTGGGGTCGGTCCTTCGATCGGCTACTCTTTTTTGTGCAAGACCTTTCCATCCGTTCGTCATCAGGAGCACTCACGTGGCTGCCACCGACGTCCGCCCGAAGATCACGCTGGCCTGCGTGGAGTGCAAGGAGCGGAACTACATCACCAAGAAGAACCGGCGTAACAACCCGGACCGACTGGAGATGAAGAAGCACTGCCCGCGCTGCAACGCGCACACCGCGCACCGCGAGACGCGCTGATCGAGGGCTGATCAAACAGGCTCGTCCATGAGGCCGTCCCCTTCCGAGGGGGCGGCCTCATGGCGTTTGCGGTACCGGTGCCCGAGCGGCCCGGCCCGGGTGCCAGGATGAGTCGTACGACACAAGTTCCGGCGAACCAGGAGGTATCGAGCCGATGGCGCTCGACCAGTCCTTCGTGGGGCGGACGTATCCGCCCACCGAGCCCTACGAAGTGGGCCGTGAGAAGATCCGTGAGTTCGTCCGGGCCGTGGGCGACGCCAACCCGGCGTACACCGACACCGAGGCGGCCAAGGCCCTCGGCCACCCGGACGTGATCGCCCCGCCGACCTTCGTGTTCTCCCTCACGTTCCAGGCGGCCGGGCAGGTGATCGAGGACCCGCAGCTCGGGCTCGACTACAGCCGCGTCGTCCACGGCGATCAGAAGTTCGCCTACGCCAGGCCCGTGCGGGCCGGGGACCGGCTGACGGTGACCTCGGTCATCGAGGGGATCAAGTCACTGGCGGGGAACGACATCCTCGACATCCGCGGCGAGGTCCACGACGAGGCCGGCGAGCACGTGGTGACCGCCTGGACCAAGCTGGTGGCACGCGCCGCCGAGGAGGGATGACGGCGATGGCCGCGAAGATCTCCCACGCCGACGCGGAGGTCGGCACCGAACTCCCCGCGCAGAGCTTCCCGGTGACCCGCGCCACCCTGGTGCGGTACGCGGGCGCCTCCGGCGACTTCAACCCGATCCACTGGAACGAGCGGTTCGCCAAGGAGGTGGGCCTGCCCGACGTCATCGCGCACGGCATGTTCACCATGGCCGAGGCGATCCGGGTGGTCACCGACTGGACCGGCGACCCGGGCGCGGTCGTCGACTACGGCGTCCGCTTCACCAAGCCCGTCGTCGTCCCCGACGACGACCGCGGCGCGCTGATCGAGGTCTCCGGCAAGGTCGCCGTCAAGAACGACGACGGCACCGTCCGCGTCGACCTCACCGCCACGAGCGACGGCAAGAAGGTCCTCGGCATGGCCCGGGCCACCGTCCGGCTGGCCTGACCCGAGCGGCCGCGGGGCTGTGCCGACCCGCACCCCCGCGGCCGTACGCTGGTGCCGTGCAGGAACTCCATGACGCCCCCCTCGCCCCGCTGACCACCTTCCGCCTGGGCGGGCCCGCGACCAGGCTGCTGACGGCCACCACCGACGACGAGGTGATCGCGGCCGTCCGCGAGGCCGACGCCTCCGGGACCCCGCTGCTGGTCATCGGCGGCGGCTCCAACCTCGTCATCGGCGACAAGGGCTTCGACGGCACCGCCCTGCACATCGCCACCACCGGCTTCCACCTCGACGGCACCGCGCTGGAGCTGGCCGCCGGCGAGGTCTGGACCGACGCCGTCGCCCGGACCGTCGAAGCCGGGCTCGCCGGAATCGAGTGCCTCGCCGGAATCCCCGGCTCCGCAGGCGCCGTACCCGTGCAGAACGTCGGCGCCTACGGCCAGGAGGTCGCCCAGACCATCACCGAGGTGGTCGCCTACGACCGCCGCGCCGAGGAGACCGTCACCCTCCCCGCCGAGGAGTGCGCCTTCTCCTACCGGCACAGCCGCTTCAAGTCCGACCCCGAGCGGTACGTCGTCCTGCGCGTCCGGTTCCGGCTGGAGGACGCCGACGGGCTCTCCGCCCCGCTGCGGTACGCCGAGACCGCCCGCGCGCTCGGCACCGAGCAGGGCGAGCGGGTCGCGCTCGCCGAGGCCCGCGAGACGGTGCTGCGGCTGCGCGCGGGCAAGGGCATGGTGCTCGACCCCGAGGACCACGACACCTGGTCGGCCGGGTCCTTCTTCACCAACCCGATCCTCGACGACGCCACCCTCGCCGCCTTCCTCGGCCGCGTCGCCGACCGCCTCGGCCCCGACGTCCACCCCCCGGCCTTCCCGGCCGGCGAGGGCCGCACCAAGACCTCGGCCGCCTGGCTGATCGACAAGGCCGGTTTCACCAAGGGGTACGGCAGCGGACCCGCCCGCATCTCCACCAAGCACACCCTGGCCCTCACCAACCGGGGCTCCGCCACCACCGAGGACCTGCTGGCGCTGGCCCGCGAGGTCGTCGCCGGGGTCCAGGACGCCTTCGGGGTGACCCTGGTCAACGAGCCGGTGACGGTCGGCGTCGAGCTCTGACCCCCCGGGTCAGTAGGCGACGCCCACGCCCTGGCGGACCGTGCCCGGATCGCCGAGGACGCCCAGCATCGCGTGGGCGGTGTCCGCGCGGGAGAGGGAGCGCCCGGCGCGCGGGTTGCCGCCGGTGACCCGGCGGTAGGCCGCGGTCAGCGGGCCGTCGGTCAGCCGGGGCGGGCGGACCGCCGTCCAGTCGGTGGCGGAGCGTGCCAGCAGCGCCTCCGCGCCGGCGAGGTCCGCGTAGACCTCGCCGAAGATCCCGCGGACGATGCCGAGGGTGATCCGGCCCGTCAGCGGCTCGTCCGGGGGCGGCTGCACCACCGGGGCGGCGCTCACCACGACCAGACGCCGCGCGTCCTCCGTCTCCATCGCGGCCACCACCGCGCCGGTCAACCTCGTCACCAGGCCGTCCGTCCTGCGGCCGCGCGCGCCGAGGCCGGAGAGGACCGCGTCCCGCCCGTTCACCAGCGGGCGGAGCGAGGCGGTGTCGCCGAGGTCGGCGCGGACCACCTCCAGCCGCTCCCCGGCGACCGCGAGCGCCGCCGGGTCGCGGACCACCGCCGTCACCTCGTGGCCCGCCTCCAGCGCCTGCCGGACGACCTCGCCGCCGACACCGCCCGTCGCGCCGAACACCGTGATCCGCATGGGGACTCCTCCTCGGGAAAGGGGCCGGGTCAGGCCGGGCCGCCCAGATCGGCCCGGTCGCGGGCGCCCGCCTCTTCGCGGGCAGTCGGCACGGGCGTCCCGGTCAGCCAGGCGTCGATGTCCGCCAGCAGCCCGCGCCGCACGTCCTCCGGCGCCGCCGAGCCGCGTACCGACTGGCGGGCCAGCTCGGCCAGTTCGGCGTCGCTGAAACCGTGCTCCCGGCGGGCGATCTCGTACTGGGCGGCCAGTCGCGAGCCGAAGAGCAGCGGGTCGTCGGCGCCGAGCGCCAGCGGCACGCCCGCGTCGAAGAGGGCGCGCAGCGGGACGTCGCCCTCCTTGTCGTAGACGCCGAGGGCCACGTTGGAGGCCGGGCAGACCTCGCAGGTGATCTGCCGGTCGGCGAGGCGGCTCAGCAGCCGGGGGTCCTCGGCGGCGCGTACGCCGTGGCCGATGCGGGAGGCGTCCAGGTCGTCCAGGCAGGAGCGGATGGAGGCCGGGCCGCTCAGCTCGCCGCCGTGCGGGGCCGCCAGCAGGCCGCCCTCGCGGGCGATGGCGAAGGCCCGGTCGAAGTCGCGGGCCATGCCGCGCCGCTCGTCGTTGGAGAGGCCGAAGCCGACGATGCCCCGGTCCGCGTACCGCACCGCGAGGCGGGCCAGGGTCCGCGCGTCCAGCGGGTGCTTCATGCGGTTGGCGGCGACCACGACGCGCATCCCGAGCCCGGTCTCCCGGGAGGCCCCGTCGACCGCGTCCAGGATGATCTCCAGCGCCGGGGTGAGCCCGCCGAGCAGCGGGGCGTACGAGGTGGGGTCGACCTGGATCTCCAGCCACCGCGAGCCGTCCCGCACGTCCTCCTCGGCCGCCTCGCGCACCAGCCGCCGGATGTCCTCGGGCTCGCGCAGGCAGGACCGGGCCGTGTCGTAGAGGCGCTGGAAGCGGAACCAGCCGCGCTCGTCGGTGGCGCGGAGCTTCGGCGGGCGCCCCGAGGTGAGCGCCTCCGGGAGCCGCACCCCGTACTTGTCCGCCAGCTCCAGCAGCGTGCCGGGCCGCATCGAGCCGGTGAAGTGGAGATGGAGGTGGGCCTTGGGCAGCAGCCTCACGTCGCGGGCGGGCGGGGTGCGCAGGGGTCCTCCCGAAGAACTCAACATCCCAGGATCTTGCCGTACGCCTGCCCCCGCGCGGCAACGGGATTCCCCGTACGGGCGGTTGCCCGAACACAAGGACTGACGCCGTCCCCTTCTCCCGGGGAGGCGGTTCGGGGGCCCGGGACGGCGGCGGCGCGGGCCCCCGGCATCCGGGGTCCCGCGCCGCCGCGCGTGCGAGGGATCGCTCAGTCGCGGGCCTCGGCCAGCAGCTTCTGCATCCGCGAGACGCCCTCGGCCAGGTCGTCGTCGCCGAGCGCGTACGACAGCCGCAGGTAGCCGGGGGTACCGAAGGCCTCGCCCGGGACCACCGCGACCTCGACCTCTTCGAGGATCAGCGCGGCCAGCTCGACGGAGTTCTGCGGACGCCGGCCGCGGATCTCCTTGCCGAGCAGGCCCTTCACCGACGGGTACGCGTAGAAGGCGCCCTCCGGCTCCGGGCAGACGACGCCGTCGATCTCGCCGAGCATCCGCACGATGGTGCGGCGGCGGCGGTCGAAGGCCTCGCGCATCCTCTCCACCGCCGACAGGTCGCCGGAGACGGCGGCGAGCGCGGCGGCCTGGGCGACGTTGGAGACGTTGGAGGTGGCGTGCGACTGGAGGTTGGTCGCGGCCTTCACGATGTCCTTGGGGCCGATGATCCACCCCACCCGCCAGCCGGTCATGGCGTACGTCTTGGCGACGCCGTTGACCACGACGCACCTGTCGCGCAGCTCGGGGACGATCGCGGGGAGCGAGGTGAACTCGGCGTCGCCGTAGACGAGGTGCTCGTAGATCTCGTCGGTCATCACCCACAGGCCGTGCTCGGCGGCCCAGCGGCCGATCGCCTCGGTCTGCGCGCGGTCGTAGACGGCGCCGGTCGGGTTGGAGGGGGAGACGAAGAGGACGACCTTGGTCCGCTCGGTGCGGGCCGCCTCCAGCTGCTCCACCGAGACCCGGTAGCCGGTGGTCTCGTCGGCGACGACCTCCACCGGGACACCCCCGGCCAGGCGGATCGACTCGGGGTACGTCGTCCAGTACGGCGCCGGGACGATGACCTCGTCACCCGGGTCGAGCATCGCGGCGAACGCCTCGTAGATCGCCTGCTTGCCGCCGTTGGTCACCAGGATCTGGGCCGGGTCGACCTCGTAGCCGGAGTCGCGGAGCGTCTTGGCGGCGATGGCGGCCTTCAGCTCGGGGAGCCCGCCGGCCGGCGTGTAGCGGTGGTTCCGGGGGTTCTTGCACGCCTCGACGGCGGCGTCGACGATGTAGTCGGGGGTCGGGAAGTCCGGTTCACCGGCGCCGAATCCGATGACGGGACGGCCGGCGGCCTTGAGGGCCTTGGCCTTCGCGTCGACGGCGAGAGTGGCGGACTCGGAGATCGCGCCGATGCGCGCGGAGACCCGGCGCTCGGTGGGAGGGGTTGCAGCGCTCATGGCCCCATGGTTCCAGACCGGAAACACGGCGGGCACACGGGTTTCATCCCTCGGTCACCCGCCCCGGCGGGCCCGGCGGAGGATCGTGTTCGACGCCCGGCCCGAGAACACGTACACTCTCACCTCGTTGGCCCTCACCGGGCCGCACCGGTCACCGGCACACAGTGCACGGGAGCGGATGCGGTACGTTGGGGTACATCAAAGGGTCGTAGCTCAATTGGTAGAGCACTGGTCTCCAAAACCAGCGGTTGGGGGTTCAAGTCCCTCCGGCCCTGCTACACACTCCATCGCCAGGATGTGTGCGCATGTACGTATTGCAATGCACCGCCGTGCGGCTCCACCGGGCGCGGCACGGCCACGACCCGGAATTCAGGTGAGGACGCGTGACGGACGCCGTGGGCTCCATCGACATGCCTGATGCCCAGGACGACGATGGCAAGAAGAAGAACCGCAAGGGCGGCAAGCGCGGCAAGAAGGGCCCCTTCGGCCGCCTCGCGCTCTTCTACCGGCAGATCGTCGCCGAGCTCCGCAAGGTCGTCTGGCCGACGCGCAGTCAGCTCACCACCTACACGACGGTGGTCATCATCTTCGTCGTGATCATGATCGGTCTGGTGACCGTGATGGATTACGGCTTCACCAACGCCGCGAAGTACATCTTCGGCTGAGCCCAGAAGCGAAGGGCGCCCTAGGGCGCCCCTTTCGCGCGTTCCACCCTTTGTATCCAGGAAGAAGCAGCCACCGTGTCTGACCCGAACCCGAACGACGTGGTCGAGCCTCAGGGCGCTACCGAGTCCACTGAGGACGAGCTCGGCATTGTCGAGTCGGCGGACGCCGTGCACCCGGACCAGGCCGAAGCTGCCGACGCCGCCGCGGGCGTGCCCGCCGAGGAGGACGCCGTCAGCGTCGAGTCCGGCGAGGCGCTCACCGAGGACACCGCCGGTGAGCCCGAAGCCGTCGCCGACACCTCCGAGGAGACCGCGACCGCCGAGGCCGACGACGAGGCTCCCGCCGAGGAGCCCGAGCCGGTCGACCCCATCGCGGCCCTCCGCGACGAGCTGCGGCTCCTGCCCGGCGAGTGGTACGTCATCCACACCTACGCCGGTTACGAGAACCGCGTGAAGACCAACCTCGAACAGCGCGCCGTCTCGCTCAACGTCGAGGACTACATCTTCCAGGCCGAGGTGCCGCAGGAAGAGGTCGTCCAGATCAAGAACGGCGACCGCAAGACCATCCGTCAGAACAAGCTCCCCGGCTACGTGCTGGTGCGCATGGACCTGACCAACGAGTCGTGGGGCGCCGTCCGCAACACCCCGGGCGTCACCGGCTTCGTCGGCAACGCCTACGACCCGTACCCGCTGACCCTGGACGAGATCGTCAAGATGCTCGCCCCGGAGGCCGAGGAGAAGGCCGCCCGCGAGGCCGCCGAGGCCGAGGGCAAGCCGGCGCCGCAGCGCAAGGTGGAGGTCCAGGTGCTGGACTTCGAGGTCGGCGACTCGGTCACCGTCACCGACGGCCCCTTCGCCACCCTCCAGGCGACCATCAACGAGATCAACGCCGACTCGAAGAAGGTCAAGGGCCTCGTCGAGATCTTCGGCCGCGAGACCCCGGTCGAGCTCAGCTTCGACCAGATCCAGAAGAACTGAGCGCACCGGCCACCCGGCCGGGCCGCGCAGTCGCTGGACCACACGCCTCCGACCAGGTCAGACGGGCTTCACAGCCCGTCTGACCTGTCGGTTTTTGGTCGCACCGCGATACCCGTTATCGTGGTGCGGTATGCCTCCATCCGGATGAACCGGGTGAAGGCGGAAAACTCTCACTAGGACCCGGAGAGAGCAATGCCTCCCAAGAAGAAGAAGGTCACGGGGCTGATCAAGCTCCAGATCCAGGCCGGCGCGGCCAACCCGGCTCCGCCGGTCGGCCCCGCGCTCGGTCAGCACGGCGTCAACATCATGGAGTTCTGCAAGGCGTACAACGCGGCGACCGAGTCGCAGCGTGGCTGGGTCATCCCGGTGGAGATCACGGTCTACGAGGACCGTTCCTTCACCTTCGTGACGAAGACCCCGCCGGCCTCGCGGATGATCCTGAAGGCCGCCGGCGTGGAGAAGGGCTCGGGCGAGCCGCACAAGACCAAGGTCGCGAAGATCACCGACGCGCAGGTCCGCGAGATCGCCACCACCAAGATGCCCGACCTCAACGCGAACGACCTGGACCAGGCGGCCAAGATCATCGCCGGTACCGCTCGTTCCATGGGCATCACGGTCGAGGGCTGACCTCAACCCCGCCTGACCTCTCTGTGGCAGGGCCATGCGCCGGCCCGTACCACGACTCCACCCTGTCCGGCACCGCCGGACGTAACTGCCAGGAGCAGAAGTGAAGCGCAGCAAGACTCTCCGCGCTGCGGACGCCAAGATCGACCGGGACAAGCTCTACGCCCCGCTCGAGGCCGTCCGTCTCGCCAAGGAGACCTCCGCGACCAAGTTCGACGGGACCGTCGAGGTCGCCTTCCGCCTGGGTGTCGACCCGCGCAAGGCCGACCAGATGGTCCGCGGCACCGTGAACCTTCCGCACGGCACCGGCAAGACCGCCCGGGTCCTGGTCTTCGCGACCGGTGACCGTGCCGAGGCCGCGCGTGCCGCGGGCGCCGACATCGTCGGCTCCGACGAACTGATCGACGAGATCTCGAAGGGCAACCGCCTCAACGAGTTCGACGCCGTCGTCGCCACCCCGGACCTCATGGGCAAGGTCGGCCGTCTCGGCCGCGTCCTCGGCCCGCGCGGTCTGATGCCGAACCCGAAGACCGGCACCGTGACCCCGGACGTGGTCAAGGCCGTGAACGAGATCAAGGGCGGCAAGATCGAGTTCCGCGTCGACAAGCACTCCAACCTCCACTTCATCATCGGCAAGGTGTCCTTCGACGACACCCAGCTCGTGGAGAACTACGGCGCGGCCCTGGACGAGATCCTCCGTCTGAAGCCGTCCGCCGCCAAGGGTCGCTACATCAAGAAGGCCGCCGTCGCCACCACCATGGGCCCCGGCATCCAGGTCGACCCGAACCGCACCCGCAACCTCCTCGTCGAGGAGGACCCGGCCGCCGTCTGATCCCCGTGATCACCGGCAGGCCAGGTCGCGCACGCGTCCGAAGGACCGGTCCCCAGCAGCTCTCCGGCTACTGGGGGCCGGTCTTTTTCGCGTACGGGAGTGTCGTACGTGTGCGGTACGGTGCAAAGGAAAAGCAAAGCGTGTCCGGGGGGACCGGTCACCGACAGACCAAGTAGGGGTGGGGACAGTGGGGAAGCAGAACCTGGCGCGCCGTGTGGCGGTGCCCGCGGCGGCCGTGGCGATGGTGCTCGGCCTGGCGGCCTGCGAGGGCGGCGCCAGCGAGGGCAAGGGCGACGGCAAGGCCGCGGAGAGCGCGCCGAAGGCGATGTCGCGGGCGGACGCCGGCAAGGCGCTGAACGCCGCGTACAAGAGCACCAGCGAGGCAAAGTCGGCCAAGGTGAAGATGACCATGTCGATGCCGGAGGGGGCCCCCGGCGGCGGCGACATGGAGATGTCCGGCGTCATGGGCTGGGACCCGACCGTGCTCGACATGACCATGTCCGGCTCGGCCCTCCAGGAGTCCGACCCGACGGCGCCCCGGTCGAGCCGCGTCATCATGGACGGCGAGGTCATGTACGTCGACATGGGGGCCGAGGCCGCCAAGGAGATGGACGGCCGCCGCTGGATGAAGATGGACCTCGGCGAGCTGGCCGAGCAGATGGAGAAGTCCGGCGAGGCCGGCGGGGGCGAGATGGCCAAGGCCATGACGGGCGGCCTGGAGAACATGAACCAGGACCCGGCCCAGCAGATCGCCGTGCTGATGGAGTCGCCCAACCTCAAGCACGTCGGCCCGGCCAAGGTCGGCGGCGAGGACACCCAGCACTACAAGGGCACGCTCTCCGTCAAGGAGATGCTGGACGCCAACACCGCCTTCGACGGCCTCCCCGCCAAGGACCGCGAGGAGATCGTCGCGGCCATGGAGAAGTCCGGCCTGGAGGGCTACCAGACCCAGGTCTGGGTCAACGGCGACGACCTCCCCGTGAAGATGGACGTCACCATGGAGTCGCCCGAGGGCGACATCCGCGTCGTCCAGACCTTCTCCGACTACGGCGCCGCCGCCAAGGTCGACGCCCCGGCCGAGAAGGACACCCTGGACTTCATGGACCTGCTCAAGGAGCTCGAGGAGACGGGCGCCGGAGCCTGATCCGCCGCTCCGGGCGGGGTCCGCGGACCCCGCCCGGAGGCCGTGCTTCCGGGCGATTTGCCTCGTGGCGCCCGGCTCCCGTACTCTTCCCCAGAAGCCAAAGACCGCTGGTCGTTACCGTCTGCTCCTCGGAGAGGGCGGTGGCCGAAGGATCCGCTCACGCGGACGACCTGCGCAGGTGACTGTGGATGTGCTCCTGGACGTATCGCGTTCAGTGGAGCTCACGCCCCGTGCGCCTGCGCCGGGGCGTTTTTCGTCTTACGCAGACTTCTCTGCCCGACGTCCTTCCTCACGTGCCTGATCCAGACGGTCCCAGTGCTGTACGAGGCTGATCGCAAGGTCAGTCGAGGATCATCACCCCGGAAGGAGGCCGAGGCTCATGGCGACGTCCGACAAGGTCGCAGCCGTCGAGGAGATCACGGACAAGCTCCGTAACTCCAACGCCGCTGTCGTGACCGCGTACACCGGACTGTCCGTGGCGCAGCTCAAGCAGCTGCGCCGTTCTCTCGGCGAGAACGCTCAGTACCGAGTGGTGAAGAACACGCTGACCAAGATCGCGGCCAAGGAGGCCGGGGTCGAGCTGGACGAGCACCTCACGGGCTCGACGGCTGTCGCCTTCGTGACCGGTGACCCGGTCGAGGCGGCGAAGGGTCTTCGTGACTTCTCCAAGGAGAACCCCGCTCTCGTCATCAAGGGCGGTGTCCTTGACGGCAAGGCGCTGTCCGCCGACGAGATCAAGAAGCTTGCGGACCTCGAGACCCGCGAGGTTCTGCTCGCCAAGCTGGCGGGCGCTCTGAAGGGCAACCAGGCCAAGGCCGCGGCTGTCTTCCAGGCGCTCCCGCAGAAGTTCGTCCGCACCGCGGACGCGCTGCGTGCCAAGCGCGACGAGCAGGGCGGTGCCGAGTAATTCGGCTCGCGTAATGACCTGGGGCCCTCCCGGCTCCCGGTCGCAGCGGGCCCGCGTACGCCCGCCGACATGTACATCCGGCACCTGCCGAATTAGTGGAAGGACGCCATCATGGCGAAGCTGTCCCAGGACGACCTGCTCGCGCAGTTCGAGGAAATGACCCTCATCGAGCTCTCCGAGTTCGTGAAGGCGTTCGAGGAGAAGTTCGACGTCGAGGCTGCCGCCCCGGTCGCCGTCGCCGCCGCCGGCGCCCCGGGCGCCCCGGCCGAGGCCGCCGAGGAGCAGGACGAGTTCGACGTCGTCCTCACCGGCGCCGGCGACAAGAAGATCCAGGTCATCAAGGTCGTGCGTGAGCTGACCTCGCTGGGTCTGAAGGAGGCCAAGGACCTCGTGGACGGCACCCCGAAGCCGGTCCTGGAGAAGGTCACCAAGGAGGCCGCTGAGAAGGCCGCCGAGTCCCTCAAGGGCGCCGGCGCGTCCGTCGAGGTCAAGTGACTCCTCCGAGTCTCTGACTCGTCCGCCCAGCCCCTCACGGGGGCAGGCGATCTGTTTCCGAAGGCGATCACCCATCCGGGTGGTCGCCTTCGGGCGTGATCGGGCCGGGGTCCTTGCGCCCTGCTCACCTGCGGGTATGGTGATCTTCGTCGTGCCGTCCGGCGACCGGCGGGTGCCCGCGTGAAGGAGCCCCGGCCAGGGGTCGGGAGGCGGCAGGCGAGGCGGTTCCGTACCCGGTTCGGGCGTCGGGGCCTTGACGAACAGCACGCCGCGCGCAATTCTCAGGACGCGTCGTCACACCGATCCGGATACCGAGGCATGGATCGGCGGCGAAGAGGGCAGTGTTGATATGCGTCCATCAGGGCGCGAGGGCATCGTGGAGTTGAGAACAGCGAGGGTCTTTGACCATCCAGGTCACCCGCACTGGACATCAGTGAGCCAATTGGCTACACTGACCCTTTGCGCTGCCTGTTAGCTGCCTCCTGCCCGTCACCAGGGGCATGCCCTTGCTTGAGCACTGTGGACTGAAACCGCCCTGACCTGGGATTTCTTCCGCTGTGTCGGCTCGGGACCGGTACGCGCGTAGTGAGTCCGAGCCCTCGGAAGGACCCCCTCTTGGCCGCCTCGCGCACTGCCTCCGCGAATTCGAACAACGGCGCCAGCACCGCCCCGCTGCGCATTTCCTTTGCAAAGATCAAGGAGCCCCTCGAGGTTCCGAACCTTCTTGCCCTCCAGACCGAGAGCTTCGACTGGCTGCTCGGCAACGACGCATGGAAGCACCGGGTCGAGGCGGCTCTGGACAGCGGACAGGACGTCCCCACCAAGTCCGGTCTGGAGGAGATCTTCGAGGAGATCTCCCCGATCGAGGACTTCTCCGGGTCGATGTCGCTGACCTTCCGCGACCACCGCTTCGAGCCCCCGAAGAACTCCATCGACGAGTGCAAGGAGCGCGACTTCACCTTTGCCGCGCCGCTCTTCGTCACCGCTGAGTTCACCAACAACGAGACCGGCGAGATCAAGTCCCAGACGGTCTTCATGGGCGACTTCCCGCTCATGACCAACAAGGGCACCTTCGTCATCAACGGCACCGAGCGTGTCGTCGTGTCGCAGCTCGTCCGCTCGCCCGGCGTCTACTTCGACTCCTCCATCGACAAGACGTCCGACAAGGACATCTTCTCCGCCAAGATCATCCCCTCCCGGGGTGCCTGGCTGGAGATGGAGATCGACAAGCGCGACATGGTCGGCGTCCGCATCGACCGCAAGCGCAAGCAGTCCGTCACCGTCCTCCTCAAGGCTCTCGGCTGGACGACCGAGCAGATCCTCGAGGAGTTCGGCGAGTACGAGTCGATGCGCGCCACCCTGGAGAAGGACCACACCCAGGGCCAGGACGACGCGCTGCTCGACATCTACCGCAAGCTGCGTCCGGGCGAGCCGCCCACGCGTGAGGCCGCCCAGACGCTGCTGGAGAACCTCTACTTCAACCCCAAGCGCTACGACCTCGCCAAGGTCGGCCGCTACAAGGTGAACAAGAAGCTCGGCGGCGACGCGCCCCTGGACGCCGGCGTGCTCACCACCGACGACGTCATCGCCACCATCAAGTACCTGGTCAAGCTGCACGCCGGCGAGACCGAGACGACCGGCGAGAACGGCACGCAGATCGTCGTCGAGACCGACGACATCGACCACTTCGGCAACCGCCGTCTGCGTAACGTCGGCGAGCTCATCCAGAACCAGGTCCGTACGGGTCTCGCCCGTATGGAGCGCGTCGTGCGTGAGCGCATGACCACGCAGGACGTCGAGGCGATCACGCCGCAGACCCTGATCAACATTCGGCCGGTCGTCGCCTCCATCAAGGAGTTCTTCGGCACCAGCCAGCTGTCGCAGTTCATGGACCAGAACAACCCGCTCTCGGGTCTCACCCACAAGCGCCGCCTCTCGGCGCTCGGCCCGGGTGGCCTCTCGCGTGAGCGGGCCGGCTTCGAGGTCCGTGACGTGCACCCCTCGCACTACGGCCGCATGTGCCCGATCGAGACCCCTGAAGGCCCGAACATCGGCCTGATCGGCTCGCTCGCCTCCTACGGCCGGGTCAACGCCTTCGGCTTCGTCGAGACGCCCTACCGCCGGGTCACCGACGGCATCGTCACCGACGAGGTCGACTACCTGACCGCCGACGAGGAGGACCGCTTCGTCATCGCCCAGGCCAACGCCGGGCTGACGGAGGACCTCCACTTCGCCGAGGACCGCGTCCTGGTCCGCCGCCGTGGCGGCGAGGTCGACTACGTCCCCGGTGACGACGTCGACTACATGGACGTCTCGCCGCGCCAGATGGTGTCGGTCGCGACCGCCATGATCCCGTTCCTGGAGCACGACGACGCCAACCGTGCCCTCATGGGCGCGAACATGATGCGTCAGGCCGTTCCGCTCATCAAGAGCGAGGCCCCGCTCGTCGGCACCGGCATGGAGTACCGCTGTGCCACCGACGCCGGTGACGTGCTGAAGGCGGAGAAGGACGGTGTGGTCCAGGAGGTCTCCGCGGACTACATCACCACCACCAACGACGACGGCACGTACACCACGTACCGCCTCGCCAAGTTCTCCCGCTCCAACCAGGGCACCTCGGTCAACCAGAAGGTCGTCGTCGACGAGGGCGACCGGATCATCGAGGGCCAGGTGCTCGCCGACGGTCCTGCCACCGAGCAGGGCGAGATGGCGCTCGGCAAGAACCTCCTCGTGGCGTTCATGTCGTGGGAGGGCCACAACTACGAGGACGCGATCATCCTGTCGCAGCGCCTCGTCCAGGACGACGTCCTCTCCTCGATCCACATCGAGGAGCACGAGGTCGACGCCCGTGACACCAAGCTCGGCCCCGAGGAGATCACCCGGGACATCCCGAACGTCTCCGAGGAGGTCCTCGCCGACCTCGACGAGCGCGGCATCATCCGCATCGGTGCCGAGGTCGACGCCGGCGACATCCTGGTCGGCAAGGTCACGCCCAAGGGCGAGACCGAGCTGACCCCGGAGGAGCGCCTGCTCCGTGCGATCTTCGGTGAGAAGGCGCGCGAGGTGCGCGACACCTCGCTGAAGGTGCCGCACGGCGAGACCGGCAAGGTCATCGGCGTCCGCGTCTTCGACCGCGAGGAGGGCGACGAGCTTCCCCCGGGCGTGAACCAGCTGGTCCGCGTCTACGTCGCCCAGAAGCGCAAGATCACCGACGGTGACAAGCTCGCCGGCCGTCACGGCAACAAGGGCGTCATCTCGAAGATCCTGCCGATCGAGGACATGCCGTTCCTGGAGGACGGCACCCCGGTCGACATCATCCTCAACCCGCTCGGCGTGCCGTCCCGAATGAACCCGGGACAGGTCATGGAGATCCACCTCGGCTGGCTCGCCAGTCAGGGCTGGGACATCTCCGGTGTCGACACCGAGTGGGCCGAGCGGCTCCAGGCGATCGGCATCGACCGGGTCGAGCCGGGTACCAACGTCGCCACCCCGGTGTTCGACGGCACCCGCGAGGACGAGCTGGCCGGTCTGATCGACCACACCATCCCCAACCGCGACGGTGAGCGGATGGTGCAGTCCTCGGGCAAGGCGCGGCTCTTCGACGGCCGCTCCGGCGAGCCGTTCCCGGACCCGATCTCCGTCGGGTACATGTACATCCTCAAGCTCCACCACCTGGTCGACGACAAGCTGCACGCGCGCTCGACCGGTCCCTACTCGATGATCACCCAGCAGCCGCTGGGTGGTAAGGCCCAGTTCGGTGGTCAGCGCTTCGGTGAGATGGAGGTGTGGGCGCTGGAGGCTTATGGCGCCGCGTACGCCCTCCAGGAGCTGCTGACGATCAAGTCCGACGACGTGACCGGCCGTGTGAAGGTCTACGAGGCCATCGTCAAGGGCGAGAACATCCCCGAGCCCGGCATCCCCGAGTCCTTCAAGGTCCTCATCAAGGAAATGCAGTCGCTCTGCCTCAACGTGGAGGTGCTGTCCTCGGACGGCATGTCCATCGAGATGCGCGACACCGACGAGGACGTCTTCCGCGCGGCGGAGGAGCTCGGTATCGACCTGTCCCGGCGCGAGCCGAGCAGCGTCGAAGAGGTCTGACGGGCCTGGCCGGGCCTCGCTCCACCGCGAGGCCCGGCCGCCCCGGACCCGTACAGACCATGATGTGAGCCCCGTTCCGCCTCCGGGCGGAGGGGCACGAACCCTGAAAGAGGGATTGACGACAAAGTGCTCGACGTCAACTTCTTCGACGAGCTGCGGATCGGCCTGGCGACCGCGGACGACATCCGACAGTGGTCCCACGGCGAGGTCAAGAAGCCGGAGACCATCAACTACCGCACCCTCAAGCCGGAAAAGGACGGGCTCTTCTGCGAGAAGATCTTCGGTCCGACCCGGGACTGGGAGTGCTACTGCGGCAAGTACAAGCGCGTCCGCTTCAAGGGCATCATCTGTGAGCGCTGCGGCGTCGAGGTGACCCGCGCCAAGGTGCGCCGTGAGCGGATGGGCCACATCGAGCTCGCCGCTCCCGTGACCCACATCTGGTACTTCAAGGGCGTCCCCTCGCGCCTGGGCTACCTGCTGGACCTGGCGCCGAAGGACCTCGAGAAGGTCATCTACTTCGCCGCGTACATGATCACGTTCGTGGACGAGGAGCGCCGCACCCGCGACCTGCCGTCGCTGGAGGCGCACGTCTCCGTCGAGCGCCAGCAGATCGAGAACCGGCGCGACGCCGACCTCGAGGCCCGCGCCAAGAAGCTCGAGACCGACCTGGCCGAGCTGGAGGCCGAGGGTGCCAAGGCGGACGTGCGCCGCAAGGTGCGCGAAGGCGCCGAGCGGGAGATGAAGCAGCTGCGCGACCGTGCGCAGCGCGAGATCGACCGTCTCGACGAGGTCTGGAACCGCTTCAAGAACCTCAAGGTCCAGGACCTGGAGGGCGACGAGCTCCTCTACCGCGAGCTGCGTGACCGCTTCGGCACGTACTTCGACGGCTCGATGGGCGCCGCCGCGCTGCAGAAGCGGCTGGAGACCTTCGATCTGGACGAGGAGGCCGAGCGCCTCCGCGAGATCATCCGGACCGGCAAGGGCCAGAAGAAGACCCGTGCGCTCAAGCGCCTCAAGGTCGTCTCCGCCTTCCTCCAGACCAGCAACAGCCCCAAGGGCATGGTCCTGGACTGTGTCCCGGTCATCCCGCCGGACCTGCGTCCGATGGTGCAGCTCGACGGTGGCCGCTTCGCGACCTCCGACCTGAACGACCTGTACCGCCGCGTCATCAACCGCAACAACCGCCTGAAGCGGCTTCTCGACCTCGGCGCGCCCGAGATCATCGTGAACAACGAGAAGCGCATGCTCCAGGAGGCCGTCGACGCGCTCTTCGACAACGGCCGCCGCGGCCGCCCCGTCACGGGCCCCGGCAACCGTCCGCTGAAGTCGCTCTCCGACATGCTCAAGGGCAAGCAGGGCCGCTTCCGCCAGAACCTCCTCGGCAAGCGTGTGGACTACTCCGCGCGTTCCGTGATCGTCGTCGGTCCGCAGCTCAAGCTGCACCAGTGCGGTCTGCCGAAGGCGATGGCGCTGGAGCTCTTCAAGCCGTTCGTGATGAAGCGCCTGGTCGACCTGAACCACGCGCAGAACATCAAGTCGGCCAAGCGCATGGTCGAGCGTGGCCGCACCGTGGTGTACGACGTCCTCGAAGAGGTCATCGCCGAGCACCCGGTGCTGCTGAACCGCGCGCCCACCCTGCACCGCCTCGGCATCCAGGCCTTCGAGCCGCAGCTGGTCGAGGGCAAGGCCATCCAGATCCACCCGCTCGTCTGCACCGCGTTCAACGCGGACTTCGACGGTGACCAGATGGCCGTCCACCTGCCGCTCTCCGCGGAGGCGCAGGCCGAGGCCCGCATCCTGATGCTGTCCTCGAACAACATCCTCAAGCCGGCCGACGGCCGTCCGGTCACCATGCCGACCCAGGACATGGTGCTGGGCCTCTTCTTCCTGACCACCGACGGCGAAGGCCGCGGTGTGAAGGGCGAGGGCCGTGCCTTCGGTTCGACCGCCGAGGCGATCATGGCGTTCGACGCGGGCGAGCTGTCGCTCCAGTCGCGCGTCGACATCCGCTTCCCGGTCGGCACCATCCCGCCGCGCGGCTGGACCCCGCCGGTCGCCGAGGAGGGTGAGCCGGAGTACCAGCCGGGCGACAGCTTCCGGCTGAACACCACGCTGGGCCGCGCGCTCTTCAACGAGCTGCTGCCCGAGGACTACCCGTTCGTCGACTACGAGGTCGGCAAGAAGCAGCTCTCCCAGATCGTCAACGACCTGGCCGAGCGGTACCCGAAGGTCGTCGTCGCGGCGACGCTCGACAACCTGAAGGCCTCCGGCTTCCACTGGGCCACCCGGTCCGGCGTCACCGTGGCCATCTCGGACGTCGTCGTCCCCGAGGCCAAGCGGAACATCGTCACCTCGTACGAGGCCCAGGACGTCAAGGTCCAGAAGCAGTACGAGCGCGGTCTGATCACGAAGGACGAGCGGACCCAGGAGCTCATCGCGATCTGGACCAAGGCGACCAACGAGGTCGCCGAGGCGATGAACGACAACTTCCCGAAGACCAACCCGATCGCCATGATGGTGAACTCGGGCGCGCGCGGAAACATGATGCAGCTGCGTCAGATCGCCGGTATGCGTGGTCTCGTGTCGAACGCCAAGAACGAGACGATCCCTCGTCCCATCAAGGCGTCGTTCCGCGAGGGCCTCTCGGTCCTCGAGTACTTCATCGCCACCCACGGTGCCCGTAAGGGCCTCGCGGACACCGCCCTGCGTACCGCCGACTCGGGTTACCTCACCCGTCGTCTGGTGGACGTCTCGCAGGACGTCATCATCCGCGAGGAGGACTGCGGCACCGAGCGCGGTCTCAAGCTCAAGATCGCCGACCGCGGTGCGGACGGTGTCCTGCGCAAGACCGAGGACGTCGAGACCAGCGTCTACGCCCGCATGCTGGCCGAGGACGTCGTCGTCGACGGCAAGGTCATCGCGCCGGCCAACGTCGACCTCGGTGACGTCCTCATCGACCAGCTGGTCCTGCACGGCGTCGAGGAGGTCAAGACCCGCTCGGTCCTGACCTGCGAGTCGGCCGTCGGCACCTGTGCGTACTGCTACGGCCGTTCGCTCGCCACCGGCAAGCTGGTCGACATCGGTGAGGCGGTCGGCATCATCGCCGCCCAGTCCATCGGTGAGCCCGGTACCCAGCTGACGATGCGTACCTTCCACACCGGTGGTGTGGCCGGTGACGACATCACCCAGGGTCTGCCCCGAGTCGTCGAGCTCTTCGAAGCCCGTACGCCGAAGGGTGTCGCCCCGATCTCCGAGTCCGCCGGACGCGTGCGGATCGAGGAGACCGAGAAGACCAAGAAGCTCGTCGTCACCCCGGACGACGGCAGCGACGAGACGGCCTTCCCGATCTCGAAGCGTGCCCGTCTGCTGGTGGGCGAGGGCGACCACGTCGAGGTGGGCCAGAAGCTCACCGTGGGTGCCACCAACCCGCACGACGTGCTGCGCATCCTCGGCCAGCGCGCGGTGCAGGTGCACCTCGTGGGTGAGGTCCAGAGGGTCTACAACTCGCAGGGCGTGTCGATCCACGACAAGCACATCGAGATCATCATCCGGCAGATGCTCCGCCGGGTGACGATCATCGAGTCGGGCGATGCCGAGCTGCTGCCCGGCGAGCTGGTGGAGCGGTCGAAGTTCGAGACCGAGAACCGCCGTGTGGTCACCGAGGGCGGTCACCCCGCCTCCGGCCGTCCGCAGCTCATGGGTATCACCAAGGCCTCGCTCGCCACCGAGTCGTGGCTGTCGGCGGCGTCCTTCCAGGAGACGACCAGGGTCCTGACCGACGCGGCGATCAACGCCAAGTCGGACTCCCTGATCGGCCTCAAGGAGAACGTCATCATCGGTAAGCTCATCCCGGCCGGTACGGGCCTGTCCCGCTACCGCAACATCCGGGTCGAGCCGACCGAGGAGGCCAAGGCCGCGATGTACTCGGCCGTCGGCTACGACGACATCGACTACTCGCCGTTCGGCACCGGCTCCGGCCAGGCCGTTCCGCTGGAGGACTACGACTACGGTCCGTACAACCAGTGAGCTGGTAGGCCGGTAAGGCTGTGAAGGGCGGTCACCCCCTCGGGGGTGGCCGCCCTTCGGCGTGTCCGGGGCCGGTCAGCGCGGGGGCTGGGGCTGGAGCCAGGGCTGGAGGTGGTGCAGGCGGGTGTGGTGGTCGGGGTGGGTGGCCAGGAGCTTGGCGATGGCCGACTCCTTGGGGAGCTGGGTGCCGGCGGCGCGGGCGGCCAGGGCGGCCTGCTGCCTGGCCGTCTGGTCGGCCTGGTGCATCTGGTGCAGCACGGAGGCGAGCATCGGGGCGAAGCCGAGGGCGGCGGCGTGCTGGTCGGCCCGGAGTTCCGCGCGGCGGCCGACAGCGGCCAGCGCGTAGGGGGCGGCGAGGATCAGCAGGGGCAGCCCGTACAGGGTGGTGAGGGTGGCGAACGCGACAATGCCGAGGAAGAGGGCGATCACCAGGAAGCCCAGGGCCGAGAAGACCGCGGCGACGCGCAGGGTGACGACGGCGAGGAACCGGATCACGCGGTAGGCGAGCCGGGCGGGCAGGGCGTACCAGTGGCCGAGCAGGGAGGCCCAGGCGTGGCCGCCGACGTGGTGGCCGAGTTCGTGGGCGAGGACGGCGGCGAGTTCGCCGTTGGGCAGGCGGTTGAGGGCGAAGGTGGTGACGCCGACGATGTGGCCGGCGGCGGCGACCGCGTTGAGGTCGGTGTCGTTCTCCTCGATCCACAGCTCGTAGTTCTGCGCGTCGACCCCGGCCCGCGCGGTCACCTCCTGCCAGACGGGCGCCAGCCGGTTGAACTCCTCCTGCGTCGGGTGGCGCAGCCCCAGCATGCGGCGGGCGAGGGTCCCCTCGGTCGGGCGGTGGAAGACCAACAGGCCGCTCAGGAGCCAGGCCAGGATGCCAAGGGGGGCCAGCCCGCCCAGGAGGAGCAGCGAGACCAGGCTCACCACGACCAGGCTGGAGAGGAAGTGCGGCAGGTAGATCAGGAGCGACCCGAGCGCGGTGGCGTCCGCGTGCCGCTGGTGCGCCTTGAGGTAGACCCGCCGCTGGTCGGTGCTGATGTGGTGGGCGTGGAGCGGGGCCGGGGCGGTGGGCCGCGGCGGGATAGCGGGCTGGGGTTGGGGCGGTACGGGCGGTACGGCGTGCTGAGCCGGGGGCTGGGGGTACGCCGGGGGCGGGGTCTGCGGGACATGGGCCGGGTACGCCGGGGGCGAGGTCTGAGTCGGGTACGCCGGGGGCGCGGGTGGCGGGGTGGGGCCGGCGGGGTAGGCCGGGGGCTGCTGGGGGTACTGCGGGGGCGTGGGCTCGGCGGCGGGACGCGGGTCGGTGCTGTCCGGCGGGTTGGGTGTGCTGGTCATCGGGTACCTCGCGGTGCGGTGGTGGCGTGAGCGGTGCCGTGCGGAGGCGGGCGGTGCGGCTCAGCCGGTGAGGACGGCCGTGGGGAGCAGGAGGCTGCCGGCGCTGAAGGCGATCAGCCCGGCCCTGATCCAGCGGTGCTTGGCGGCGGCGATCCGGCTGGTCCCGGTCAGGGCGCGGGCCAGTCCGTGCAGCGGGTCGCGGTCGGTGGCGGCCAGGGCCCGGGTCAGCTCGGCCTCGCCCGCCGCCGCTGCCTGGCGGATGTCGGCGAAGTAGGAGAGCGGGTCGCCCGGGGCCCAGGCGTCGGTGCGGTAGCGGGGGAGGACCGCGAGGAGCAGGGCGAGCAGGGAGACGGCGAGGGCGGCGGTCCCGGCCCACCACAGGACGAGCCCGGCGGAGCCGAGCGAGCCCGGGGCCCAGTCCTTGCCCGCCAGCAGGCCGGTGAAGACGCCCGCCGTCATGCCGAGCGCCGCCACCAGCACGGCCGCCTTGCTGTCGGCCCGCCCGATCTCGGTGTGCAGGTCGGCGAGGAGACGGGCGGCGACGGTGGCGCCGGGCGGGGGCGGGGCCGGGGCCGCAGAGGACGGGAGCGGCAGGTGGGCGGGGTGGGGCCGGGTGTGGTCGGTGTCCTGGTCCGGGGGCGGGGCGGGGTCCGGGGTGGTGAGGTCGAGGTCGGTCATGGGGTGCCGTCCTGGGCGGGGGTGGCGTCGTCGGGCCGGGTGCCGTGCTGGGGCTGGCTCTCCGGCTGGGCCTCGGTGGGCTGCGGGCCGGGGTGGGGCGGTGGCGTCGGGGCCGGGGGAGCGGGTGGGGGCTGGGCCGGGCCCGGGGCGGTGGGGACGGTGCCGTAGCCGGGCGGGGCCTGCCAGGGCTGGGGCGGGGGCGCGTACGGGTTGGGCTGGGCGTACGGGCCCGCCGGGGCGCCGGGGGCGTAGGGGCCGGCCGGCGGCGGGAAGGCGTACGGGTTGGCCGGCGGCTCGGGGGTGGGCGGGGCCGGCGGGGCGTACGGGGTGCCGGGTGGCGGGGTCGGCGGGGCGCCGTCGGACGGGGTGCCGTCGGACGGGGTGCCGTCGGACGGGGCGGGGTGCTGGGGGAGCTGCGGGGCTTCCGGGACCGCCTGGCCGGGGACGGTCTGGCCCGGGTAGGGCGGGGTCTGCGGGGGCGGTGGGCCGATGACCGGGGGCTCGTGGGGGACGCCGGGGAGGCGCTGGTTGAAGATCTCCGTCATGGTGCGCAGGGCGAGTTTCTTCGGCTCGTCCAGCTCGTACGCCTCGGCGTGGTCGCCCTTGAGGACCTGCTCGACCAGCTGGAGCTGGGAGTGCATGAGCTGGATCTGGTCCTGGCGCATGTTCTCCATGACCAGCCGCATGTCCTCGGGGTGCTCGGCGAGGCGGAAGGCGAGGGCGTGGATGCCGCCCTGGGCCAGGTGGTGCTGGTAGTAGTCGATCTTCTGGGCGTTGACCCGCTGGAGCTCCATCTGCTGGTAGCTGGCGGCCAGCGCCCGCTCGTGCTGCCACCGCTGCTGCTCCAGGGCGAGCTGGTGCGCCTGTTCGCCGTAGGCCGTGGAGCGGCTGAGCTGGAGCGCGTCCTGCTGGAGGTCGCGCTTGTGGCGGACCAGGTCGGCCTGCATGCCGCCCTGGTCGGCGCGGATCTGCTCGGCCACGTTCTGGTCGATCTCGCGCAGGCGCCGCTGGTGGGCGATGTCGCCCTCGTCGCGGCGGACCCGCAGCGTCCAGGTGACCTGGAGCCCGGCCGTCGCCCCGAGCGGGCCGAGCCCGGCCGTCGCGCGCAGCAGCTCCCGCTCCGCCTCGGCGCTGGCCGAGACCGGGAAACGCCGGGTGACCGGGCGCGCCGCCTGCTGCAACTCGCCGATGAGCAGCGCCGGTACGTCCCGGTGGCCGCCGGCGACGTACCGCACCGGGTCGACCACCTGCCAGGAGAAGTCGACCTCGGCGCCGAACTCGAAGGCGTCGTTGTCGCTGGGCAGCGCGAGCTCCTCGCGCCACGGGTGGATGCCCATGTCCACCTCGTAGACCGAGGTGTAGCGCTTGGCGGCGACCTCGCTGCGGCTGGGCCTGCGCGGCGGCAGGTAGACCTCGTGGCCGCCGCGCGGGGTGGTGAAGACCAGGGCGTGGTCGATGCGGGTGAGGGCCTTGCGGTTGAACTCGAACCGCGAGATCTGCCGCACGGTCAGCACGGGGTCGCGCAGCTCCGTGTGGCGGTCGGCGTTCTGCTGCCACTCCGGCGGGCGGCGGTAGTCGGGCATGGCTCGCGTCTCCTCGGCGTGCGGTGGTGCGGTACGGCGGTTCAGCGGGGCTGGGGTACGGGGTGGCCGGCGGCGGGTACGACGGTCAGCAGGCGGGCGGCGACCGGCGGCGGGGGCGCGCCGTCCTCGCCGGGCATGGTGCGCAGCAGGTGGGCCAGGCGCAGGGCGTCCTCCGGTGCGGCGACCAGCGCCGGGAGCAGCGCGGCCAGCGCCCACTCGACGTCCTGGCGGTGGGCGGCGGCCAGCACCCACAACCGCAGCACCTCAAGCGCGTCCCGGCTGTGCAGGGAGTCGCCGAGGGCCGCCCGCCACAACCGGGTCAGGCCGTGCGCGGCCCAGGCGGTGGCCGGTTCCGCGACGGCCTCGCGGTACCAGTCGAGGACCAGTGGGCGGCCCTGCGGGTACTCCTTGTCCGCGCGCTCCTCCTCGGCCGGGTCCGTGCCGACGCGGGTCTCCGGGTCGGTACGGAGTTCCGCGCCCCGGCCGCAGGCGCGCAGGAATCCCGCGAGGGTGAGGTCGCGGGCGGGCCGGTCCACCTCGTAGGTGGCCAGAAGCTCGGCGAGGACCGTCTCGCGGGCCTCGGAGAGGAGCAGCAGCTCCACCGCCCCGGCCAGCTCCTCGACCATCACCTCGTCCAGCGGCGCCGGCGGGTCCTCGCGCCGGGACTCCTCGTACTCCTTGCGGACCACCGTGCGCAGGACGCGCAGGGTGCGGGCCGGGCGCTCGGGGCCGATCAGGGCGTGGGTGCGGATCGCCACCCAGCGCATCGGGCGGTCCTCGCCCTGGCTCCAGCCGTCCAGGATGCGCGGGACGTTGGGGGCGCCCACGAAGTGGGCCAGGGCCAGGGCACTGGCGGCGACCATGCGGTGGCGGTAGCGCGGGGAGGCCGCCCACTCCTCGATCAGCAGGGCCATCGCCGAGGGCAGGTCCGCGTGGGCGAGGACGGCCGTGGTCGCCGCCGCCCGGGTGCGTACCAGCGGGCGGCCGTCCTCGGCGAGCGCGCACAGCCAGCGGACCAGCGCGGGCCGCGCCGAGGGGTGGCCGGTCCACAGCTCCCGCAGCAGAACCAGGGCCGCCCGGTCGTCGCGGAAGGCGGCCACCCACTGCCGGACCGGGCCCCACTCGGTCGCCTCCTCGGCCTGGCGCCGCTCGGCGCGGGCCAGCTGGAGCCGCTTGCCGATGTGGGTGCCGAAGACCGGCACGTCGGCGGGGGCGTGCGGGCGCTGGGTGCGCAGCAGTTCGGCGTAGAGCCGGTCGCTGAGTTCGGCGGTCAGCGCGTACGGTCCGCCGTCGAAGGCGGCCAGCGAGATGAGGAACGCCTTGTCGCGCAGGGGCAGCGCCGCCTCGTCCTCCTCGAACCACTCCCGCACCTGGCTCTCCAACGCCCCCAGCGAGAAGGCGTCCAGCTCGTCCGCGGGCAGGCCGCCGGCCGCGTGCCGGGCCAGCGCCGGGGCGAAGGCGGCGGCCTCGCGGAGCTGGTGGTCGCGGGCGAGGAAGCCGGTGACGGCGGGGAGGGCGAGGAGGCGGGCCGACTCGCGCCCGGTGTACTCCTCGCGCGTCGCCGGGTCCGGGGCGGTGGCGCGCAGGTGGGCGGTGAGGTGGGCGGTGAGCACCTCGGCGACCGAGGGCGGCTGCCAGCCGACCGGGTCGACCTCCTCCAGGACGGCGGTGGGGCCGACCGTCACCACCAGGTAGCCGTCGTGCGCGGCCAGCCGGTCGCGGACGGCCAGCAGGTGCGGCTCGCGCAGCGGGCGGGTGCGGTCGGCCATCAGGTCGCAGAGCACGTAACCGACCGGTCCCGCGGCGGGCGCGCCCTCGCCCCTGCCCTGCTCGGCGCGCTGCTGCTCGGCGTCGAGCTGCGCGGCCAGTTCGGCGGGCGGGCGGTCACGGAGCAGGGAGCGTACGGAGGTGGCACCGGCCCGGCGGAGCAGCATCAGCGCGGCGGTACGGCGGCCGGTGAAGGCGGCGCCCCGGACGACCAGGACCCGTTCCTCGCGCAGCCGGTCCGCCAGGGCGGCGAACACCTCCTCGTCGGCCACGAACGACTCGGCCAGCCGCTCCAGCGTCGCCGCCGGCACCTCGCCCGAGGCGTGCGGCGCGGGCGGCCCGAGCTGCCAGATCTCGGTCTTGCTCCCCATGATCACGTCACCGGCGACCCGCCCGCCGGAGACACCGTGCTGGTCCCCGGTGACCAGGGCGCCGCCGAACCCGGCGCCGGAGCCGATCCGCAGGGCCGGCGGCGCGTGGTCGGCCAGTTCCCGCCGGGACGACCAGGCGTCCTGCGGGCGGTCCTGCTCCTCGGCCGCCTCGTCCTCTTCCTCGGCCTGGGCCTGGCCCTGCTGCGGCTGGGCGTTCGGGTCGGACGGGGGCGGGGGCGGGCCGTTCGGGGCGGGGTTCGCCGGGGGAGCGGCGGTGTCGGGGGTGCTCATCGCGGGCCTGCCTCGCCGGTGCCGGGGGTCTGCGGGGCGTCGGGGGAGGGGGCAGCGGGGGCGTCCTGCTCCGGGGTGCCTGCGCCGGGGGCGTGACCGCTCGGGGCGTGTCCGCTCGGGGTGCGCCCCGGGCGCGGGGGCCCGCCGACGCTGCCCATCACGACGTCGCCCTCGACCCGGCCACCGGAGACGCCGTGCTGGTTCCCCATGACGAGGCCGCCGCCGAAGACGGGGGCGCCGCCGGTGAAGTGGATGCCCGCCGGGGGCTGGGGCGAAAAAGCCGGCGCGGGCGCCGAGGTGGAGGTGGAGGCCGAGCCGCCCCCCGACGGCCCGGCCTCCGTTCCCCCGGCCGGTCCCGGGCGCTCCCCCGAAGCGTCCGGGACCGGGGTCGGTGCGGGCCCCGCCGCCGCGGCCTGCCCCGAGGCGGGGACCGGGCCGAGGAGCCAGGCGGGCAGGGGCCCGTTCTTGCTGGCGAGGGTGACCTCGTGGAACTCCTCGGTGGGAATGCCGAGATGGTGGTGGCGGACGATCCCGGCGTAGACGCTCTGGGAGACGCAGAGCGCCACGTCGCCGGGACGCTCGCGCAGGGCGGCCCGCAGGAGGTCGGCGTCGAGGAGGCGGCAGGCGTGGTTGAGGTCGCTGCCGACCCAGATGCCGCGCTCGTCCAGCGCGATGAACCCGCTGGCCACCACGGCCCGCAACCGCATCTGGGCGGCGCTGGAGGCCATCCGGTTGACGGCCTTGAGCTGGGCGGGCAGCTCCGAGATGACCGAGCGGAGCACCTGCGGCACGGAGACGTTCGGGTCGATGAACTCCAGGACGCTGTCGCCCTGGTCGGCCCGGAGCCGCAGCGTCTCGTCGATCCCCGCCCGCTCCATGGTCCGGTCCACCACGTCGTACAACATCCGCCGCAGGAAAGCCTGTTCGACGTCGTCGCGGTCGCTGAACTTCTCGATGTCGACCAGCAGCATCGTCCGGTTGACGGGATCGTTCATCGTGCCCTGCCTACCTCTCGGAACGGCCCTCGGGACCGGAGTGCGAACGGCTGTACCCGGCCCGGCGCGGACTCTGCCGGGCGAGTGATCTCAGAGTGGCGCCCGAGCGCCGGCCCGCGTGAGGACGGATGGCTCCCTCGGACTGTGACGGTGTTTACAGAGAGCGGGGCGAGCGACGGCCCGCCCGGCCCGTCAGGGACCGCCCCCGGCGATCCGGCGCAGCACGTCGGGCCGCCGTACGACCAGCGCCCGCCGCCCGGTGACGACGGCGTCCCGGTCCCGCAGCTCCTTCAGCAGCCGCTGCACCATCTCCCGCGACGCCCCGACCGAGCCGGCCAACTCCTGCTTGCTGAGCGGTACTTGCAGCTCGACCCCGTCGGCCGTCCGCTGCCCGAACCCGCGCGCGAGCTCCAGCAGGAGCGAGGCGAACCGCTCCCGCACGGTCATAGAGGCGAACTCCAGCCGGCGCCGGTCCGCCGCCCGGGTGCGGTCCGACACCAGCGCCAGCAGCGTCATCGACACCTGGGGTGCCGAACGCAGGAACTCCGTGAACCGGGCCGGCTCCACCGCGACCGCCCGCACCTCCTCCAGCGCCGTCACGTGCGCCGAGCGGGGCTTGCTGGTCAGGGCCGCGAACTCGCCCACGATGTCGCCGGGTCCGCGCAGCGCGAGCAGCGCCTCGTACCCGTTGGGGGCCGCGGCCGTCACCTTGGTCCACCCGGTCAGCAGGAGCAGGACGTGCGCGGAGGGCTCGTGCTCGCGCAGCAGGGCCTGCCGGGGTGCGTACGTCATCGGTGAGCCGAGGGCGAGGAGCGCCTGCCGCTCGCCGCCCTCCAGCCGGGCCAGGAACGGCACCCGGTCGTCCAGCCCGTCTCCCCCGGCCGTCATCGGCCCCCTCCCCGTGGTTCCCCGTACCGCGTCCGCGCCCGTGCGCCCCGTCCGGCGGTGCGGACGGGGGGGGACGGGTCAACGTACTGACCCCCCGGCCCAGGTGGCCCGCCCTTGACCGGAATGAATCCCCCCGCCCCGTTACTCGGCGAAAAAGCTGCGCTCTGTGGCCGAAAACACACAGAGGGTGCGAGCGGGCGTGGCAGGAGTCACCGATCGATTCCGGCCAGGGCTCCCCTGGCACCACCTCGTGGCCCGGTGTAGCGTCGCCGGCGGGACCAGAAGACGATCATGCAGCGGAGGGTGCCGGTCCGCCCCGGGGTACGGGGCGTCTGACCAGCGCGTCCGCTGCGCGTGCATTTGTTTTGACCGAACTCCGTGCGATAGGTACGCTCAGACCTTGTGCCTGGGGTGTGTCTGGGCTCCCGTGCGTGTCAGGACCGCTCGGTGAGCGATAGGCGTCAGCACCGCAATCTGCGCTTCTCCCGATCTGCTAGCGGGGCTCCGCGGTATTCGACACGCCCGACCGCGTGGGTCGGGAATGTTCCAGGTTAGCTTTACCTGTTCGGCACACAGAAACCGGAGAAGTAGTGCCTACGATCCAGCAGCTGGTCCGTAAGGGCCGGCAGGACAAGGTCGAAAAGAACAAGACGCCCGCACTCGAGGGTTCGCCCCAGCGCCGCGGCGTCTGCACGCGTGTGTTCACGACCACCCCGAAGAAGCCGAACTCGGCCCTCCGTAAGGTCGCGCGTGTGCGTCTGACCTCGGGCATCGAGGTCACGGCCTACATCCCGGGTGAGGGACACAACCTGCAGGAGCACTCCATCGTGCTCGTGCGTGGTGGCCGTGTGAAGGACCTGCCGGGTGTTCGCTACAAGATCATCCGCGGCTCCCTCGACACCCAGGGTGTCAAGAACCGCAAGCAGGCCCGCAGCCGCTACGGCGCCAAGAAGGAGAAGTAAGAATGCCTCGTAAGGGCCCCGCCCCGAAGCGCCCGGTCATCATCGACCCGGTCTACGGTTCTCCTCTGGTGACCTCCCTCATCAACAAGGTGCTGCTGAACGGCAAGCGCTCCACCGCCGAGCGCATCGTGTACGGCGCCATGGAGGGCCTGCGCGAGAAGACCGGCAACGACCCGATCATCACCCTGAAGCGTGCGCTTGAGAACATCAAGCCCACCCTCGAGGTCAAGTCCCGCCGTGTCGGTGGCGCGACCTACCAGGTCCCGATCGAGGTCAAGCCCGGCCGTGCCAACACGCTGGCGCTGCGCTGGCTCGTCGGCTACTCGCGCGCCCGCCGTGAGAAGACGATGACCGAGCGCCTCATGAACGAGCTTCTCGACGCGTCCAACGGCCTCGGTGCCGCTGTGAAGAAGCGCGAGGACACGCACAAGATGGCCGAGTCCAACAAGGCCTTCGCGCACTACCGCTGGTAGTCGCTACCCCCATCGAGACCGAGAGAAGACTGAAGCCTTATGGCTACCACTTCACTTGACCTGGCCAAGGTCCGCAACATCGGGATCATGGCCCACATCGACGCGGGCAAGACGACGACCACCGAGCGGATTCTGTTCTACACCGGTGTCTCGTACAAGATCGGTGAGGTCCACGACGGCGCTGCCACGATGGACTGGATGGAGCAGGAGCAGGAGCGCGGCATCACGATCACGTCCGCCGCGACGACCTGCCACTGGCCGCTCGAGGACGTCGACCACACCGTCAACATCATCGACACCCCGGGCCACGTGGACTTCACGGTCGAGGTGGAGCGTTCGCTCCGCGTCCTCGACGGTGCCGTCACCGTGTTCGACGGCGTCGCCGGTGTGGAGCCGCAGTCCGAGACTGTCTGGCGCCAGGCGGACCGTTACGGCGTCCCGCGCATCTGCTTCGTCAACAAGCTGGACCGCACCGGCGCCGAGTTCCTGCGCTGCGTCGACATGATCACGGACCGCCTCGGCGCGACCCCGATCGTCATGCAGCTGCCGATCGGTGCCGAGGCCGACTTCCAGGGTGTCGTCGACCTGGTGACGATGAAGGCGTACGTCTGGTCGGCGGAAGCCGCCAAGGGCGAGATGTACGACACCATCGAGATCCCGGAGACCCACACCGAGCTGGCCGCCGAGTGGCGCGGCAAGCTGCTGGAGACCGTCGCCGAGAACGACGAGGCGATGATGGAGCTGTACCTGGAGGGCGAGGAGCCCTCCGTGGAGCAGCTGTACGCGGCCATCCGCCGCATCACCATCGCCTCCGGCAAGTCCGCCGACACCACGGTCACCCCGGTGTTCTGCGGTACGGCGTTCAAGAACAAGGGCGTTCAGCCCCTGCTCGACGCGGTCGTGCGCTACCTCCCCTCGCCCCTCGACGTCGAGGCCATCGAAGGCCAGGACGTCAAGGACGCGGAGAAGGTCGTCTCCCGCAAGCCGTCCGACGAGGAGCCGCTGTCGGCGCTGGCGTTCAAGATCATGAGCGACCCGCACCTCGGCAAGCTCACCTTCGTGCGCGTCTACTCGGGCCGTCTCCAGTCCGGCACCTCGGTGCTGAACTCGGTGAAGGGCAAGAAGGAGCGCATCGGCAAGATCTACCGCATGCACGCCAACAAGCGTGAGGAGATCGAGTCGGTGGGCGCCGGTGACATCGTCGCCGTCATGGGTCTCAAGCAGACCACGACCGGTGAGACGCTGTCCGACGAGAAGGCCCCGGTGATCCTGGAGTCCATGGACTTCCCGGCTCCCGTCATCGAGGTCGCGATCGAGCCCAAGTCCAAGGGTGACCAGGAGAAGCTGGGTGTCGCCATCCAGCGTCTCGCGGAGGAGGACCCCTCCTTCCAGGTGCACACCAACGAGGAGACCGGCCAGACCGTCATCGGCGGTATGGGCGAGCTCCACCTCGAGGTCCTGGTCGACCGCATGAAGCGGGAGTTCCGGGTCGAGGCCAACGTTGGTAAGCCGCAGGTCGCCTACCGTGAGACGATCCGCAAGACCGTCGAGCGGATCGACTTCACCCACAAGAAGCAGACCGGTGGTACGGGTCAGTTCGCCAAGGTGCAGATCGCGGTCGAGCCCCTGGTGGACAGCGAAGCGAGCTACGAGTTCGTGAACAAGGTCACCGGTGGCCGCATCCCGAAGGAGTACATCCCTTCGGTGGACGCCGGCTGCCAGGAGGCCATGCAGTTCGGCATCCTCGCCGGTTACGAGATGACCGGTGTGCGCGTGACCCTGCTCGACGGTGCCTACCACGAGGTCGACTCCTCCGAGCTCGCCTTCAAGATCGCCGGTTCGCAGGCGTTCAAGGAGGGTGCCCGCAAGGCCGGCCCCGTGCTCCTCGAGCCGATGATGGCCGTAGAGGTCACCACGCCCGAGGACTACATGGGCGACGTCATCGGTGACATCAACTCCCGCCGTGGCCAGATCCAGGCCATGGAGGAGCGGGCCGGTGCCCGGGTCGTCAAGGGCCTGGTGCCGCTCTCGGAGATGTTCGGCTACGTCGGCGACCTCCGCAGCAAGACCTCGGGTCGCGCAAGCTACTCGATGCAGTTCGACTCCTACGCCGAGGTTCCCCGGAACGTCGCCGAGGAGATCATCGCGAAGGCCAAGGGCGAGTAACTCTTCGGAGCACACGCTTTAGGCTTGTCACCGGAAGCCCGCGGACACCTCGTCCGCACCCCGGAAGGGGTGTCCCGGGCCCCGGCATCCCAGCAAAGATCACCTGGCGCCGATGAGTAAGGCGTACAGAACCACTCCACAGGAGGACCCCAGTGGCGAAGGCGAAGTTCGAGCGGACTAAGCCGCACGTCAACATCGGCACCATCGGTCACATCGACCACGGTAAGACGACCCTCACGGCCGCCATTACCAAGGTGCTGCACGACGCGTACCCGGACCTGAACGAGGCCTCGGCCTTCGACATGATCGACAAGGCGCCCGAGGAGCGCCAGCGCGGTATCACCATCTCCATCGCGCACGTCGAGTACCAGACCGAGACGCGCCACTACGCGCACGTCGACTGCCCTGGTCACGCCGACTACATCAAGAACATGATCACCGGTGCGGCGCAGATGGACGGCGCCATCCTGGTGGTCGCCGCCACCGACGGCCCGATGCCGCAGACCAAGGAGCACGTGCTCCTGGCCCGCCAGGTCGGCGTGCCGTACATCGTCGTCGCGCTGAACAAGGCCGACATGGTGGACGACGAGGAGATCCTGGAGCTCGTCGAGCTCGAGGTCCGTGAGCTCCTCTCCGAGTACGAGTTCCCGGGCGACGACCTGCCGGTCGTCAAGGTCTCGGCCCTGAAGGCCCTTGAGGGCGACAAGGAGTGGGGTGAGTCCGTCCTCAACCTGATGAAGGCTGTCGACGAGTCCATCCCGGAGCCCGAGCGTGACGTCGACAAGCCGTTCCTGATGCCGATCGAGGACGTCTTCACGATCACCGGTCGCGGTACGGTCGTCACCGGCCGTATCGAGCGTGGTGTCCTCAAGGTCAACGAGACCGTCGACATCATCGGCATCAAGACCGAGAAGACCACCACCACGGTCACCGGCATCGAGATGTTCCGCAAGCTGCTCGACGAGGGCCAGGCCGGTGAGAACGTCGGTCTGCTCCTCCGTGGCATCAAGCGCGAGGACGTCGAGCGCGGCCAGGTCATCATCAAGCCCGGTTCGGTCACGCCGCACACCGAGTTCGAGGCCCAGGCCTACATCCTGTCGAAGGACGAGGGTGGCCGTCACACCCCCTTCTTCAACAACTACCGCCCGCAGTTCTACTTCCGCACGACGGACGTGACCGGTGTGGTGAACCTCCCCGAGGGCACCGAGATGGTCATGCCGGGCGACAACACCGAAATGCGCGTCGAGCTGATCCAGCCCGTCGCCATGGAGGAGGGCCTGAAGTTCGCCATCCGTGAGGGTGGCCGGACCGTGGGCGCCGGCCAGGTCACGAAGATCATCAAGTAATTGATGGCCTCGCGCTGATCTGGTAGCTCTCCGAGCTGCTTGAGAAGGGCCCGTACGACCTCGTGTCGTACGGGCCCTTCGGCGTGTGCGGGGTGTCGCTGGGCTGGAGGAGCTCTCCGGCGGCGGGGCGGGGGAGTCACCCGAGGTCCCGGCCCGGAAGGCGGAGGTGCGGGTGCGGGGACATGATGGGGGCACCGACCCGGTGAGAGGCGGTGGTGACGGCATCATGGGTGCGAGTGAGGCGGGTGAGGGTCCGCCCGGCGGTGTTGCGGCGGCGCTGGTCGATCGCCGGGGTGTCGTGAAGGGCTGGTCGCGTGCCGCCGAGGAGTCGCTGGGGCTCCCCGCGGCCGAGGTACTGGGCCGCTCCGTCCGGCGGCTGCTGGCCGAGCCCGATCCCCGGTCCGCGCTGCCGGAGAGCGGCGAGGCCGTGGTGCGGTGCGGCCGTACCGGAACCCTCGCCGTGCGCTACACCACCGAAAGGCTGCGGGGGTCCTCGGTCGCCCTGCTGCTGGCGGTCGCCGCCGACCGGGCCACCAGGGCCGAGCAGGCCGAGGACGTGTTCCGGGGTCTGCTCTCGCAGGACCGCGTCGGGTTCCTCCTGCGGGACACGGATCTCGCCGTCCTGCGGACCAACGTGCTGCCCGGGGAGTTCGGCGGGCCGCCTCAGGCGGTGGGCAGCCGCCTGTCCGACGTGATGCAGCCGGAGGACGCCGCCGAGACGGAGGAGACGCTGCGTGAGGTGCTGGAGACCGGCACCGCCCTGGCCGCGGAGGAGCAGCACGTGCGCTCCTCCCATCCGCCGTACCGCGAGTGGTCGCTCTCCTACTCCGCCGTGCGGACCGAGGACGCGGAGGGGCGTCCCACGGGCGTCGCGATCTGGCTCACCGACGCCACCGAGCACTGGCGCGCCGCCCGCCGGGCCGATCTGCGCCACCGGGCGTCGGCGGGGGTCGGGAACTCGCTCGACATCAACCGGACGGCCCAGGAGATCGTCGACAGCCTGGTCCCGGAGTTCGCCGACGCCTCCTGGGTCGATCTGTCCGACGCCGTCCTCACCGGCGACGAGCCGCCCAGGACGTCCGGCGGGGGAGACCTCTTCCTGCGCCGGGTCGCGGTGCGCTTCGCGGGCGGGAAGCCCTGGCCCTCCCACCTCCTGCCGGTCGGCGCGGCCATCCCGGTCTTCCCCGATATGCAGATGGTGCGCGACGTCCAGGAGGGCCGCACCATCGTGGTCGACCGGCGGGAACTGGAGGAGGCGCTCACCGATCCGGCGCGCATCCGCCTGGCGGTGCCCGAGGGGGGCCACTCCCTGGCCATCGCCCCGCTCTTCGCCCGGGGCCTGCTGCTCGGGACGGTGGGCGTCTGGCGTACCGAGCGGCCCGAGCCCTTCGACGAGGACGACGCGTACCTGCTGACCGAGATCGCCGCACAGGCCGCGCTCGGGGTGGACAACGCCCGCCGGTACACCCGGGAGCACCGCGCGGTGGACAGCCTCCAGCGGCGCCTGCTGCCGCAGGCGTCCACCTCCACCCGGGTCATGGAGACCACCGGGTCGTACGTGCCCGCGGAGGCCGGTGCCGAGATCGGCGGCGACTGGTTCGACGCGCTCGCGCTGCCCTCGCTGCGGACGGCGCTGGTCGTCGGCGACGTGTTCGGCAGCGGGCTGCACGCCACCGCGACCATGGGGCGGCTGCGTACCGCCGTGCAGACCCTGGCCGACCTGGAGCTGGCACCCGACGAGATGCTCACCCAACTCGACGCGCTGGTCGCCCGGCTGGCCGCCGAGGCGGAGCCCGCGCACCGCGACACGGTCGGCGCCACCTGTCTGGTCGCGCTGCACGACCCGGTCACCGGGCGCTGCACGATGGCCTCGGCGGGCCATCCGCCGCCGATCCTGTCCGTCACCGACGAGCCCGCGGACCCGGTCGCCCTCCAGCCGGGGCCGCCTCTCGGGGTGGGCGGCCTGCCGTTCGAGACCGCCACCGTGGAGGTGCCGCCGGGCAGCGTCCTCGCCCTGTACACCGACGGCCTGCTCCGGCGCTACGGGGCCGACCTCGACGCCGGCACCCGCGGCCTCGCGGACCGCCTGGCGCGCCTCCAGCACACCGAGGTGGGCCTGCCCTCGCTGGCCAAGTCGCTGATGGCCGGGGGTGACGGGTCGCCCTTCCGCGACGACGCTGCCCTGTTGCTCGCCCGTCCCTCCGCGCTGGCCCCGGACGACGTCGCGAGCTGGGAGTTCCCGGCGGAGCCCGGCTCGGTGGCCTCCGCACGCAACGCGGCCACCGGCAAGCTCACCGAGTGGGGGCTGGAGGCCAACGCCTTCGTGACCGAGCTGATCGTCAGCGAACTCGTCACCAACGCCGTGCGGCATGCGGGCGGCCCCGTCGGCCTGCGCCTGATCCGCGGCGACGAGGTCCTCTACTGCGAGGTCACCGACCCCAGCAACACCCAGCCGCGCCTGCGCCGCGCCCGCACCACCGACGAAGGGGGCCGCGGCCTCTTTCTGGTCGCCCAGCTCAGCCGCCGATGGGGGAGCCGGTACGGACAGAGCGGGAAGACGATCTGGGCGGAGCAGGAGTTGTCGGCGGAGTTCTCGGTGTGAGCGCCGCCCCCACCCTGACGGCCGGCCGGCCGCCGTAGAGGCCCGGGGAGCGCTACCCTGGGCAGCGATTCTCCACAGCACTGACAGAGAGCCCTTGACCTGGAAGAACGCAGGCAGGGAGCCAAGCTTCGGGAGTACCGCGATGCTGCGCACCATGTTCAAGTCCAAGATCCACCGCGCCACCGTCACCCACGCCGACCTGCACTACGTCGGCTCGGTGACCGTCGACGCCGATCTGATGGACGCCGCCGACCTGCTCCCCGGCGAGCTGGTCCACATCGTCGACATCACCAACGGCGCCCGGCTGGAGACCTACGTCATCGAGGGCGAACGAGGCTCCGGCGTTCTCGGCATCAACGGTGCCGCCGCCCACCTCGTCCACCCCGGTGACCTGGTCATCCTCATCAGCTACGCCCAGGTCGACACCACCGAGGCCAAGACGCTCCGCCCCGCCGTCGTCCACGTCGACGCGGAGAACCGCATCGTCGCCCTGGGGGCGGACCCGGGGGAGCCGGTACCGGGGAGCGAGCAGCTGCGGAGCCCGCGGAGCGTGTAGCTCCGGCGCGTACGGCGAGGGGCCCCGGCACGGTCGTCGTGCCGGGGGAACGGGCGTCCGGGAGGCGTGTCCGGGGTTCTTCGGAGCCCGTCCGGACGCGTGCGCGTTTGACCGCGGGAGGGCCGGGGGTAAGCTTCTCGGCTCGATTGGCTCAATGCGGGGACCGTGTGGCAGACTGTCCGGGTTGCTCGGTTGAGTGCCGATGCCGCGCGCCTCCCGCCGGGAGGACTGGAAGCGAGTCCCACAGTACTCGTCGCCTCAACTGCCCCAGGTTCGCCGAAGGCAGCGCTGTGGCGGACGTACGGGAATCTTCCGGGAAGCGTGTGCGGGGTGCCGACCAGGCGCCCGGTGGTCACCACATCGCAAGGTGTGGCTTCACCGGTCCGCGTGGCCACGGTGTGGAACGCAGCCCCCCAGATGGGATTCCGCGAGGAAATTTCGTACGGGCGGGAAGGCGACACACCCGACCGCGTGGGTCGGAGAGAGAGACCGGACCCCGGGTCCCAGAGCGTTACGAGAGACAGGACTACCAAGTAGCCATGGCGGGACAGAAGATCCGCATCCGGCTCAAGGCCTACGACCACGAGGTCATCGACTCTTCGGCGAAGAAGATCGTCGAGACGGTGACCCGCACTGGTGCGTCGGTCGCAGGCCCGGTGCCGCTGCCCACTGAGAAGAACGTGTACTGCGTCATCAAGTCGCCGCACAAGTACAAGGACTCTCGCGAGCACTTCGAGATGCGCACCCACAAGCGCCTCATCGACATCCTCGACCCGACGCCCAAGACCGTTGACTCTCTGATGCGACTCGACCTTCCGGCCGGCGTCGACATCGAGATCAAGCTCTGAGAGGCGCGCTAGAGATGGCTAAGCAGATTAAGGGCATCCTGGGCGAGAAGCTCGGCATGACCCAGGTCTGGGACGAGAACAACCGGGTTGTCCCGGTGACCGTCGTCAAGGCCGGGCCCAATGTCGTGACCCAGGTCCGCACCAATGACACCGACGGCTACGAGGCCGTGCAGATCGCCTTCGGCGAGATCGACCCGCGCAAGGTGAACAAGCCCCTCAAGGGTCACTTCGCCAAGGCCGACGTCACCCCTCGCCGTCACCTCGTCGAGATCCGTACCGCCGACGCCGGCGAGTACACCCTCGGCCAGGAGCTGAACGCCGACACCTTCGAGGCAGGCCTCAAGGTCGACGTGACCGGCAAGAGCAAGGGCAAGGGCTTCGCCGGTGTCATGAAGCGTCACAACTTCAAGGGCCTCGGCGCCGGACACGGCACCCAGCGCAAGCACCGCTCGCCCGGTTCCATCGGTGGCTGCGCCACCCCGGGTCGTGTGTTCAAGGGCCTCCGCATGGCGGGCCGTATGGGCAACGAGCGGGTCACCACCCAGAACCTGACCGTCCACGCCGTTGACGCGGAGAAGGGACTGCTCCTCATCAAGGGCGCCGTCCCCGGTCCGAACGGCGGCCTCGTCCTGGTCCGTACCGCGGCCAAGGGGGCCTGAGGTAACGATGAGCACCATTGACATCCTTTCGCCGGTAGGCGACAAGGCCGGGACCGTCGAGCTCCCCGCGGAGATTTTCGACGCGAAGACCAGCGTTCCGCTGATCCACCAGGTCGTCGTCGCCCAGCTGGCCGCTGCCCGACAGGGCACGCACAAGACCAAGTCGCGTGGCGAGGTGCGCGGCGGTGGCCGCAAGCCGTACCGCCAGAAGGGCACCGGTCGCGCCCGTCAGGGTTCGACCCGCGCTCCGCAGTTCGCCGGCGGTGGCGTCGTCCACGGTCCCGTACCGCGTGACTACTCCCAGCGGACCCCGAAGAAGATGAAGGCCGCCGCCCTGCGCGGTGCCCTCTCGGACCGGGCCCGCCACGACCGCATCCACGTCGTCACCGGCGTGGTCGAGGGCGAGATCTCGACGAAGGCCGCCAAGGGTCTGCTCGGCAAGATCAGCGAGCGCAAGAACGTGCTCCTGGTCATCGAGCGCTCCGACGAGGCCGCGTTGCTCTCCGCCCGCAACCTGCCCCAGGTGCACATCCTGGAGCCGGGCCAGCTGAACACGTACGACGTGCTCGTCTCGGACGACGTGGTCTTCACCCAGGCCGCCTTCGAGTCCTTCGTGTCCGGCCCCAAGGCCGTTAACGAGACCGAAGGGAGCGACGCCTGATGGCCACGCGTCACCCGAGCATTGCCCCCAAGGCGGCCAAGGCCGCCAAGGCCGCGCGCGTCGCCAAGGCGAAGCGCCACGCCTCGGAGGGCAAGCACACCGTCGAGACCCCGCTGAGCAAGAGCTTCACGGACCCCCGTGACGTTCTCGTCAAGCCGGTCGTCTCGGAAAAGAGCTACGCGCTCCTCGACGAGAACAAGTACACGTTCATCGTCGCGCCCAACGCCAACAAGACCCAGATCAAGGAAGCCGTCCAGGCGGTCTTCGAGGTCAAGGTCACCGGGGTGAACACGATCAACCGCCAGGGGAAGCGCAAGCGGACCCGCACCGGTTTCGGCAAGCGTGCCGACACCAAGCGCGCCATCGTGACCCTCGCCGAGGGCGACCGTATCGACATCTTCGGCCAGGCCTCCTAACGGAGCGCCCTGGTCCGATATCGGACGAGGACTGAGAAATGGGTATCCGCAAGTACAAGCCGACGACTCCGGGCCGTCGTGGGTCCAGCGTCGCCGACTTCGTCGAGGTCACGCGGTCCACGCCGGAGAAGTCGCTGGTCCGCCCGCTGCACAGCAAGGGCGGCCGTAACAACACCGGTCGTGTGACCGTTCGCCACCAGGGTGGCGGACACAAGCGCGCCTACCGCGTGATCGACTTCCGTCGTCACGACAAGGACGGCGTGCCGGCGAAGGTCGCGCACATCGAGTACGACCCCAACCGCACCGCGCGTATCGCGCTGCTGCACTACGCGGACGGCGAGAAGCGCTACATCCTCGCCCCCCGCAACCTGTCGCAGGGCGACCGGATCGAGAACGGTCCCGGCGCGGACATCAAGCCCGGCAACAACCTGGCGCTCCGCAACATCCCGGTCGGTACGACCCTCCACGCCATCGAGCTGCGGCCCGGCGGCGGCGCGAAGTTCGCCCGTTCCGCGGGTGCCTCCGTGCAGCTGCTCGCGAAGGAAGGGGCCATGGCCCACCTTCGTATGCCGTCCGGCGAGATTCGTCTGGTCGACGTCCGCTGCCGCGCCACCATCGGCGAGGTCGGCAACGCCGAGCAGTCGAACATCAACTGGGGCAAGGCCGGCCGCAAGCGCTGGCTGGGCGTCCGCCCGTCCGTTCGCGGTGTGGCGATGAACCCGGTTGACCACCCCCACGGTGGTGGTGAGGGCAAGACCAGCGGTGGTCGCCACCCGGTCTCCCCCTGGGGTCAGAAGGAGGGTCGTACGCGTTCTCCCAAGAAGGCGAGCAACAAGTACATCGTCCGCCGCCGCAAGACGAACAAGAAGCGCTAGGAGCGGGTTTAGATGCCGCGTAGTCTCAAGAAGGGGCCCTTCGTCGACGACCACCTGATCAAGAAGGTGGATGTCCAGAACGAAGCCGGCACCAAGAACGTCATCAAGACCTGGTCCCGTCGCTCGATGATCACTCCGGCCATGCTCGGCCACACGATCGCGGTGCACAACGGCAAGACCCACATCCCGGTGTTCGTCACCGAGTCGATGGTCGGCCACAAGCTCGGCGAGTTCTCGCCGACTCGCACCTTCCGCGGCCACGTCAAGGACGACCGGAAGTCGAAGCGCCGCTAAAGGCGGGGTGGAAACGACTATGACTAACACCGAAGGGACAACCATGGAAGCCAGGGCCCAGGCGCGGTACATCCGCGTCACGCCCATGAAGGCCCGCCGCGTGGTGGACCTCATCCGTGGCATGGATGCCACGGAGGCTCAGGCGGTCCTGCGTTTCGCCCCGCAGGCCGCGAGCGTGCCGGTCGGCAAGGTGCTGGACAGCGCCATCGCCAACGCCGCGCACAACTACGACCACACCGACGCCTCTTCGCTGGTCATCAGCGAGGCGTACGTGGACGAGGGCCCGACCCTGAAGCGGTTCCGGCCGCGCGCCCAGGGCCGTGCCTACCGGATCCGTAAGCGGACCAGCCACATCACCGTGGTCGTCAGCAGCAAGGAAGGAACCCGGTAATGGGCCAGAAGGTAAACCCGCACGGGTTCCGGCTCGGTGTCACGACCGACTTCAAGTCGCGTTGGTACGCCGACAAGCTGTACAAGGACTACGTCAAGGAAGACGTCGCCATTCGTCGCATGATGACGAAGGGCATGGAGCGGGCCGGCATCTCCAAGGTGGAGATCGAGCGCACCCGCGACCGCGTCCGCGTTGACATCCACACCGCTCGTCCGGGCATCGTCATCGGCCGCCGCGGCGCCGAGGCCGACCGCATCCGCGGCGAGCTGGAGAAGCTCACCGGCAAGCAGGTGCAGCTGAACATCCTCGAGGTCAAGAACCCCGAGACCGACGCTCAGCTGGTGGCCCAGGCCGTCGCCGAGCAGCTGTCCTCGCGTGTCTCCTTCCGTCGTGCCATGCGTAAGAGCATGCAGTCGTCGATGAAGGCCGGCGCCAAGGGCATCAAGATCCAGTGTGGCGGTCGTCTCGGCGGCGCCGAGATGTCCCGTTCGGAGTTCTACCGCGAGGGCCGCGTGCCCCTGCACACGCTCCGCGCCAACGTGGACTACGGCTTCTTCGAGGCCAAGACGACCTTCGGCCGCATCGGCGTGAAGGTCTGGATCTACAAGGGCGACGTCAAGAACATCGCCGAGGTTCGCGCCGAGAACGCCGCGGCCCGTGCCGGCAACCGCCCGGCCCGTGGCGGCGGCAACGACCGCCCGGCCCGTGGCCGTGGTGGCGAGCGTCGCGGTCGTAAGCCGCAGCAGCAGTCCGCGCCGGCTGCCGAGGCCCCCAAGGCCGAAGCGCCCGCCGCTGCCGCTCCGGCTGAGAGCACCGGAACGGAGGCCTGAGGGTCATGCTGATCCCCCGTAGGGTCAAGCACCGCAAGCAGCACCACCCGAAGCGGAACGGTATGGCCAAGGGCGGTACCGAGGTCGCGTTCGGCGAGTACGGCATTCAGGCGGTCACCCCCGCCTACGTGACGAACCGCCAGATCGAGGCCGCTCGTATCGCGATGACCCGCCACATCAAGCGTGGCGGCAAGGTCTGGATCAACATCTACCCGGACCGTCCGCTCACGAAGAAGCCCGCCGAGACCCGCATGGGTTCCGGTAAGGGTTCGCCCGAGTGGTGGATCGCGAACGTCAAGCCGGGTCGGGTGATGTTCGAGCTGTCCTACCCGAACGAGAAGATTGCGCGTGAGGCGCTTACCCGCGCTGCTCACAAGCTTCCGATGAAGTGCCGGATTGTTCGGCGCGAGGCAGGTGAGTCGTGATGTCGGCCGGTACCAAGGCGTCCGAGCTGCGCGAGCTGGGCAACGAGGAGCTTCTGGCGAAGCTCCGCGAGGCCAAGGACGAGCTGTTCAAGCTCCGCTTCCAGGCGGCGACGGGTCAGCTTGAGAACCACGGTCGGCTGAAGGCCGTCCGTAAGGACATCGCCCGGATCTACACCCTGATGCGCGAGCGCGAGCTGGGCATCGAGACGGTGGAGAGCGCCTGATGAGCGAGAGCAACGTGACTGAAGAGACCAAGGACGCCCGCGGCTTCCGCAAGACCCGCGAGGGTCTGGTGGTCAGCGACAAGATGGACAAGACCGTCGTCGTCGCCGTCGAGGACCGCGTCAAGCACGCCCTGTACGGCAAGGTCATCCGCCGTACGAACAAGCTCAAGGCCCACGACGAGCAGAACGCTGCCGGCGTCGGCGACCGCGTCCTCCTGATGGAGACCCGGCCGCTGTCCGCCACCAAGCGCTGGCGCATCGTCGAGATCCTCGAGAAGGCCAAGTAATCCCTTCCGGGACTACAGGCAAGAGCATCCCTCCGAGGGGTAACCCTCGGACCAGTTCCGCCAGGCTCGGCAGGGGAGCGGCCCCACGGGGTTCCTCCCCTGCCGGGAACCGGCAGACGATCAGGAGATAGACGTGATCCAGCAGGAGTCGCGACTTCGCGTCGCCGACAACACGGGTGCGAAGGAGATCCTCACCATCCGCGTTCTCGGTGGCTCGGGCCGCCGCTACGCGGGCATCGGTGATGTCATCGTCGCCACCGTCAAGGACGCGATCCCGGGCGGCAATGTGAAGAAGGGTGACGTCGTCAAGGCGGTCATCGTTCGCACCGTCAAGGAGCGCCGTCGCGCGGATGGCTCGTACATCCGCTTCGACGAGAACGCCGCCGTCATTCTGAAGAACGACGGCGACCCCCGCGGCACCCGTATCTTCGGCCCGGTCGGCCGTGAGCTGCGCGAGAAGAAGTTCATGAAGATCATCTCGCTCGCGCCGGAGGTGCTGTAAGCATGAAGATCAAGAAGGGCGACCTGGTCCAGGTCATCACCGGTAAGGACAAGGGCAAGCAGGGCAAGGTCATTGCCGCTTTCCCGCGCGAGGAGCGTGTCCTGGTCGAGGGTGTCAACCGGGTCAAGAAGCACACCAAGGCGAACCAGCCGGGCCGCGCATCGCAGGCCGGCGGGATCGTGACCACCGAAGCCCCGGTCCACGTGAGCAACGTGTCGCTCGTCGTGGAGAAGGACGGCAACAAGGTCGTCACCCGCGTCGGGTACCGCTTCGACGAGGACGGCAACAAGATCCGCGTTGCCAAGCGGACCGGTGAGGACATCTGATGACGACCACCACTGCACCCCGTCTGAAGCTCAAGTACCGCGAGGAGATCGCGGGCAAGCTGCGTGACGAGTTCTCTTACGAGAACGTCATGCAGGTCCCCGGTCTGACCAAGATCGTGGTCAACATGGGTGTGGGCGACGCCGCCCGCGACTCCAAGCTGATCGAGGGCGCCATCCGCGACCTCACCACGATCACCGGCCAGAAGCCGGCCGTCACCAAGGCCCGGAAGTCCATCGCGCAGTTCAAGCTGCGTGAGGGTCAGCCGATCGGCGCCCACGTGACCCTGCGCGGCGACCGCATGTGGGAGTTCCTGGACCGCACCCTGTCGCTGGCGCTCCCGCGCATCCGCGACTTCCGCGGCCTGTCCCCCAAGCAGTTCGACGGCCGTGGCAACTACACCTTCGGTCTCACGGAGCAGGTCATGTTCCACGAGATCGACCAGGACAAGATCGACCGCGTCCGGGGTATGGACATCACCGTGGTCACCACGGCGACCAACGACGCTGAGGGCCGTGCGCTCCTTCGTCACCTCGGCTTCCCGTTCAAGGAGGCGTGAGCCGTGGCGAAGAAGGCTCTCATCGCAAAGGCCGCTCGCAAGCCGAAGTTCGGCGTGCGCGGCTACACCCGCTGCCAGCGGTGCGGCCGTCCGCACTCTGTCTACCGCAAGTTCGGCCTGTGCCGCGTCTGCCTTCGTGAGATGGCTCACCGCGGCGAGCTGCCGGGCGTGACCAAGAGCTCCTGGTAGATCCCGCTTCAGGGATTCACCGGGCCTCTGGTAAGCAACCAGGCGGCGGACGATCTTCCTCCGATGGCTTAGGCTGGAGAGGTTGGCCGTCCGCCGCCCTGGACAGCCCGCGGACGCTCACCACTGAGCAGTCCGCATATGACGCTTACTACGCCGCAGGTCCCCGCGCCGCACCCGTCCCGTCCCGGATCGGGGAGAGGGATGGCGCATACAGGAAACCCCGGCGAGAAAGGCCGAAGGCCGATTCATGACCATGACTGATCCGATCGCAGACATGCTTACGCGTCTGCGTAACGCCAACTCGGCGTACCACGACTCCGTCGTGATGCCGCACAGCAAGATCAAGTCGCACATCGCGGAGATCCTCCAGCAGGAGGGCTTCATCACGGGCTGGAAGACCGAGGACGCCGAGGTCGGCAAGAACCTCGTCCTCGAGCTGAAGTTCGGTCCGAACCGTGAGCGCTCCATCGCGGGTATCAAGCGGATCTCCAAGCCCGGTCTCCGGGTCTACGCGAAGTCCACCAACCTGCCGAAGGTCCTCGGCGGTCTCGGCGTGGCGATCATCTCCACGTCGCACGGCCTCCTGACCGGCCAGCAGGCGCAGAAGAAGGGCGTGGGTGGGGAAGTCCTCGCCTACGTCTGGTAGTCGGGAACGGAGGAAAAGCTCATGTCGCGTATTGGCAAGCTTCCCATCACGGTTCCCGCCGGCGTGGACGTCACCATCGATGGCCGGACGGTCGGCGTGAAGGGCCCCAAGGGCACTCTCGCGCACACCGTCGTCGCGCCGATCGAGATCGCTAAGGGCGAGGACGGCACCCTCTCGGTGACGCGCCCGAACGACGAGCGTCAGAACAGGGCTCTGCACGGCCTGTCCCGCACGCTGGTGGCGAACATGATCACCGGTGTGACCACGGGATACGTCAAGAAGCTCGAAATCAGCGGTGTCGGTTACCGCGTGGTCGCGAAGGGCTCCAACCTGGAGTTCTCTCTCGGCTACTCCCACCCGATCCTGGTCGAGGCCCCTGAGGGCATCTCCTTCAAGGTCGAGTCCCCGACGCGTTTCTCGGTCGAGGGCATCGACAAGCAGAAGGTCGGCGAGGTTGCGGCCAACATCCGCAAGCTGCGCAAGCCCGACCCGTACAAGGCCAAGGGCGTCAAGTACGAGGGCGAAGTCATCCGCCGCAAGGTCGGAAAGGCGGGTAAGTAAGCCATGGCATACGGTGTGAAGATCGCGAAGGGCAACGCCTACAAGGCTGCTGCCATCAAGCGCCGGCACATCCGCGTCCGCAAGAAGGTCTCGGGCACCGAAGTGCGCCCGCGCCTGGTCGTGACGCGTTCCAACCGCCACATGGTCGCCCAGGTGATCGACGACATCAAGGGTCACACCCTGGCGTCGGCGTCCACCCTGGACACGTCCATCCGCGGTGCCGAAGGCGACAAGTCCGCCCACGCCAAGCAGGTCGGCGCACTCGTCGCCGAGCGTGCCAAGGCCGCGGGTGTCGAGGCTGTCGTGTTCGACCGTGGTGGCAACAAGTACGCCGGGCGCATCGCCGCCCTGGCGGACGCCGCCCGCGAAGCCGGGCTCAAGTTCTGAGCCTCCGTCGCGGACAGCGACTCAATGTCGCTGCGTAGCTAGCGGAAACAGAGAGAGGTAAATCCAATGGCTGGACCCCAGCGCCGCGGAAGCGGTGCCGGTGGCGGCGAGCGGCGGGACCGGAAGGGCCGTGACGGCGGCGCAGCTGCCGAGAAGACCGCGTACGTCGAGCGTGTCGTCGCGATCAACCGAGTCGCCAAGGTTGTGAAGGGTGGTCGTCGTTTCAGCTTCACCGCGCTGGTCGTGGTGGGCGATGCGGACGGCACCGTCGGTGTGGGCTACGGCAAGGCCAAGGAGGTGCCGGCCGCCATCGCCAAGGGTGTTGAGGAGGCCAAGAAGCACTTCTTCAAGGTCCCCCGTATCCAGGGCACCATCCCTCACCCCATCACGGGCGAGAAGGCCGCGGGCGTCGTCCTGCTCAAGCCTGCTTCCCCCGGTACCGGTGTGATCGCCGGTGGCCCGGTGCGCGCCGTTCTGGAGTGCGCCGGCGTTCACGACATCCTGTCGAAGTCCCTGGGCTCCGACAACGCGATCAACATCGTGCACGCGACCGTGGCGGCCCTCAAGGGTCTCCAGCGTCCCGAGGAGATCGCGGCCCGCCGCGGTCTGCCCCTCGAGGACGTGGCCCCCGCGGCCCTGCTGCGTGCGCGTGCGGGAGCGGGTGCGTAATGCCGCAGCTCAAGATCACGCAGAAGAAGTCGTTCATCGGCAGCAAGCAGAACCACCGCGACACCCTGCGTTCGCTCGGCCTCAAGAAGGTCAACGACGTGGTTGTCAAGGAGGACCGCCCCGAGTTCCGCGGCATGGTGCAGACCGTCCGCCACCTCGTGACGGTCGAGGAGGTCGACTGACATGGCGGAGCAGAACCCGCTGAAGGTCCACAACCTCCGTCCTGCCCCGGGCGCCAAGACCGCCAAGACCCGTGTGGGTCGTGGTGAGGCGTCCAAGGGTAAGACCGCTGGTCGTGGAACCAAGGGCACGAAGGCCCGTTACCAGGTTCCGGAGCGCTTCGAGGGTGGGCAGATGCCCCTCCACATGCGTCTCCCGAAGCTCAAGGGCTTCAAGAACCCGTTCAAGACCGAGTTCCAGGTCGTGAACCTCGACAAGCTGGCCGAGCTGTACCCCGAGGGTGGCGAGGTCACCGTCGAGGGCCTGGTCGCCAAGGGTGCCGTTCGCAAGAACAGCCTCGTCAAGGTGCTCGGCCAGGGCGAGGTCTCCGTGGCGCTGCAGGTGACGGTCGACGCCGTCTCCGGCTCCGCCAAGGAGAAGATCGCCGCCGCGGGCGGCACCGTCACCGAGCTCGTCTGAGCTCGTTGACCGCTACGTAACCCACCGGGGATGCCTCATAAATGGGGCATCCCCGGTTGGTCGTTCCAAGGGGGGCGCAGTCGCCGGTAAGGTGGCGTCCGCTGTTGCTGTAACGCAGGGGACATCCCGTCCCCGGGGTCGTGTGGTTCGCCGCCCGGCTCACCCGCCGATCCCTATTCGTCGAACCTCAAGACCGTCACCTCTGACGCACGTGCGCGGGGGTCGCAGGAGGCACCGTGCTCACCGCGTTCGCCCGGGCGTTCAAGACGCCCGACCTGCGCAAGAAGCTGCTCTTCACGCTCGGCATCATCGTCCTCTACCGGCTCGGCGCGCACGTACCGATCCCGGGCGTGAGCTACCAGAACGTCCAGATCTGTATGGACCAGGCGAACGCCACCCAGGGCCTCTTCGGCCTGGTGAACATGTTCTCCGGTGGTGCGCTGCTCCAGATCACGATCTTCGCCCTGGGCATCATGCCCTACATCACGGCGAGCATCATTCTCCAGCTGCTGACCGTGGTCATCCCACGTCTGGAGGCCCTCAAGAAGGAGGGTTCCTCCGGCCAGGCGAAGATCACCCAGTACACCCGGTACCTGACGGTGGCGCTCGCCGTCCTGCAGGGCACCGGTCTGGTGGCGACCGCGCGCACCGGCTCGCTCTTCCAGGGCTGCCCGGTCGCCGGGGAGATCGTGCCGGACCAGTCGATCTTCGTGACCACCACCATGATCCTCACGATGACCGCCGGTACCGCCCTCGTCATGTGGCTCGGTGAGCTCATCACCGACCGCGGCATCGGCAACGGCATGTCGATCCTGATGTTCATCTCGATCGCCGCCAGCTTCCCCGCCTCCCTCTGGGCCATCAAGGAGCAGGGCGACCTGGCCGGTGGCTGGATCGAGTTCGGGACCGTGATCCTCGTGGGTCTCGCCATGGTCGGCCTGGTGGTCTTCGTCGAGCAGGCGCAGCGCCGCATCCCCGTCCAGTACGCGAAGCGGATGATCGGCCGCCGTTCCTACGGCGGTACGTCGACCTACATCCCGCTCAAGGTGAACCAGGCCGGTGTGATCCCGGTCATCTTCGCCTCGTCGCTGCTCTACATCCCGGCGTTGATCGTGCAGTTCTCCAACTCCCAGGCGGGTTGGGCGCAATGGATCAACAACAACCTGGCGGACACAGGGGCCACGGCCCACGTGATCCTGTACTTCTTCCTGATCGTGTTCTTCGCGTTCTTCTACGTCGCCATCTCCTTCAACCCCGAAGAAGTAGCCGACAACATGAAGAAGTATGGTGGGTTCATCCCGGGCATCCGGGCTGGCCGACCGACCGCTGAGTATCTGAGTTACGTGCTCAACCGGATCACCTGGCCGGGTTCGCTGTATCTGGGGCTGATCGCACTGGTGCCGACGATGGCGTTGGCCGGCTTCGGGGCCAACCAGAACTTCCCGTTCGGCGGGACGAGCATCCTGATCATCGTGGGTGTGGGTCTGGAGACCGTGAAGCAGATCGAGAGCCAGCTTCAGCAGCGCAATTACGAAGGGTTCCTCCGCTGATGCGAATCGTCCTCGTCGGACCGCCTGGTGCAGGCAAGGGAACGCAGGCCGCGTTCCTCGCCAAGAACCTGTCGATCCCGCACATCTCCACGGGTGACCTGTTCCGCGCCAACATCAGCCAGGGCACGGAACTGGGCAAGCAGGCCAAGTCCTACATGGATGCCGGAAACCTCGTCCCGGACGAGGTGACCATCGGCATGGCGGAGGACCGCATGGCCCAGCCGGACGCCGAGAACGGCTTCCTGCTGGACGGTTTCCCCCGGAATGTGTCGCAGGCGAAGGCTCTGGACGAGTCCCTCAAGGACCAGGGCGTCACGCTCGACGCCGTCCTGGACCTGGAGGTCCCCGAGGACGAGGTGGTCAAGCGCATCGCCGGCCGCCGCATCTGCCGTAACGACTCCAGCCACGTCTTCCACGTGGAGTACAGCAAGCCGAAGGCCGAGGGCGTCTGCGACGCCTGCGGCGGCGAGCTGTACCAGCGCGGTGACGACAAGGAAGAGACCGTCCGCAAGCGGCTGGAGGTCTACCACAGCGAGACCGAGCCGATCATCGACCACTACAAGGCCCAGGGCCTGGTGGTGACGATCTCCGCTCTCGGCAAGGTCGACGAGGTCACCCAGCGCGCGATGGCCGCGCTCGGCGCCGACCAGAAGTGACACAGGGCCTCGCGCCCGCCACCGGCCGCGGTCCCCGCAAGGGGCCCGCGGCCGCAGTGTGTCCGCGCCCTCTCCGGAGCGAGCGAAGCGAAGCGCTCCCCCGGTGCGGCAGACTGGACACAGCGCGTCCCGCGCGCAGACCCGCACGCAGACCCGCACCGAGGCCGACCTGCGGTCTGAGCCAAAGGGGCGCGTCGTTGTCGAGACGCCCGTCGCGCGCAGGGAGCGAAGCGGACGAGCACGTCGGGTGGCTCGACAACGACATGCAGCGCCCCGGCGGCGAAGACCGCCCGAAAACAGAGGAGCTCAATTCCCGTGGTGCAGATCAAGAGTCCCGAGCAGATCGCCAAGATGCGCGAGGCGGGGCTGGTCGTCGCCGCCATCCACCGGGCCACCCGGGAGGCGGCCGTGCCCGGCGCCACCACCAGGGACCTGGACGAGGTGGCCCGCAAGGTGCTGGCGGAGCACGGGGCCCGGTCGAACTTCCTCGGTTACGGCGGCTTCCCGGCGACCATCTGCACCTCGGTCAACGAGGTCGTGGTGCACGGCATCCCCGACGAGAAGACGGTGCTCGCCGACGGCGACATCATCTCCATCGACTGCGGCGCGATCGTCGACGGCTGGCACGGGGACGCCGCGTACACCGCTTTCGTGGGGTCCGGGCACGCTCCGGAGCTGGTCGAGCTCTCCCGGGTGACCGAGGAGTCGATGTGGGCCGGGATCGCCGCGATGAAGCAGGGCAACCGGCTGGTCGACATCTCCCGCGCGATCGAGACGTACATCCGCCGCCAGCCGAAGCCCGGCGGCGGGAAGTACGGGATCGTCGAGGACTACGGCGGCCACGGCATCGGGACCGAGATGCACATGGACCCGCACCTGCTCAACTACGTCGAGCGGCGCCGCGGCAAGGGCCCGAAGCTGGTCCCCGGCTTCTGCCTGGCGATCGAGCCGATGGTGAGCCTGGGCACACCGAAGACCGATGTGCTGGAGGACGACTGGACGGTGGTCACCACCGACGGGACCTGGTCCTCGCACTGGGAGCACTCGGTGGCCCTCACCGAGCAGGGGCCGCTGGTGCTGACCGCCGAGGACGGCGGCAAGGCGAAGCTGGCCGAGTTCGGGATCACCACGGCGCCCGACCCGGCGGCCTGATATACCGGGGAGCCGCTTTTCCGGGCCCTCGGGCTCCGGTGCGGGGCGGCTTCCCCCATCGATGTCCGGCGTACGTGGCCCAAGGGGCGCGTGGGCCGGGTGGGCTCGCCCGTCCGGGCGGGTCCTGCGACGGTCTGCGGCAGGCACGCATAAGGATCACCGCATCGGGGCATTCTTCCCCGATTCGCCTTTGCGGGAGCCCTGACGTAGACTGACGCGTCGGCTCTCGTGCACCCGCATGCCCGTATGGATGTGTAAGTGTCGCGAGGCCGGTCAAGGTAGTCGATTCGAAGGGCGAAGCGTGGCCAAGAAGCAAGGTGCCATCGAGATCGAGGGCACTGTCGTCGAGTCTCTTCCGAACGCCATGTTCAAGGTTGAGCTCCAGAACGGCCACCAGGTCCTGGCACACATCAGCGGCAAGATGCGTATGCACTACATCCGTATCCTCCCTGACGACCGGGTCGTGGTGGAGCTGTCTCCGTACGACCTGACGCGTGGCCGGATCGTCTACCGGTACAAGTAGATCTTGCCCGCTCGCCGCCTCTCTTCCGGGGGCGGTGGCCGGCACCTGACCCGGAGAACCTCACCATGAAGGTCAAGCCGAGCGTCAAGAAGATCTGCGACAAGTGCAGGGTGATCCGCCGTCACGGCCGGGTCATGATCATCTGCGACAACCCGCGCCACAAGCAGCGCCAGGGCTGACGCACACACCTGCTCCCGCAGATCTCGCGCGACGCACTCAGCAGTAACACCAAACGCAGTGCCCGTCTCTTCCCGCGTGCCGAAATGCGCGCGAAGGGCGGTACCCCCGGTCGGAGGCCGGGGACCCGGTCCGTTCCATGCCCCTCGGCGGCTCACCCCGCCCCGGTGGATCGGCGGTCGGGAGCGGCGCTGCGGCAGACCTCCGACAGACAACTGGAGCCATTAGATGGCACGCGTTTCCGGTGTCGACATCCCGCGCGAAAAGCGTGTGGAGGTCGCCCTCACCTACGTGTTCGGCATCGGCCGGACCCTTTCGCAGCAGACGCTGGAGGCCACCGGCGTCGACCCCAACACCCGCGTTCGCGACCTGTCCGAAGAGGACCTGGTCAAGATCCGCGAGTACGTGGACGGCAACATCAAGACCGAGGGTGACCTCCGTCGCGAGATCCAGGCCGACATCCGCCGCAAGGTCGAGATCGGTTCGTACCAGGGTCTGCGTCACCGCCGTGGCCTGCCCGTCCACGGTCAGCGCACCAGCACCAACGCCCGCACCCGCAAGGGCCCGCGTCGCGCCATTGCCGGCAAGAAGAAGCCGGGCAAGAAGTAGTCCGCAGCGGACGCTCGTCAGCGGTCTTCGCTGTAGGACCGACCACCTCCCACTGGAGATAAGACATGCCCCCCAAGGGACGTCAGGGCGCTGCCAAGAAGGTGCGCCGCAAGGAAAAGAAGAACGTCGCTCACGGCCACGCGCACATCAAGAGCACGTTCAACAACACGATCGTCTCGATCACGGACCCCACGGGCAACGTGATCTCCTGGGCCTCCGCCGGCCACGTCGGCTTCAAGGGCTCGCGCAAGTCCACTCCCTTCGCCGCGCAGATGGCCGCCGAGTCGGCCGCCCGCCGCGCGCAGGAGCACGGCATGCGCAAGGTCGACGTCTTCGTCAAGGGTCCCGGCTCCGGCCGTGAGACCGCGATCCGTTCGCTCCAGGCCACCGGCCTGGAGGTGGGCTCGATCCAGGACGTCACCCCCACCCCGCACAACGGCTGCCGCCCCCCCAAGCGCCGCCGCGTTTGATCGGACCGCCGGGGCCTGAGCCCCGGCCGGCCACGGGTTTCCGGGCGGTACGGCCGATTCGGCCGTACCGCCCGTACCCTTGAGCAGTGTCGATGCCGGGCTCACCGCCCGGCGGGTCGGGCGTCAAATAGCGGGCGCCCCTGACTGAAGGAACAGAAAACATGCTGATCGCTCAGCGTCCCTCGTTGACCGAAGAGGTCGTCGACGAGTTCCGGTCCCGGTTCGTGATCGAGCCGCTGGAGCCGGGCTTCGGCTACACCCTCGGCAACTCCCTGCGGCGTACGCTGCTCTCCTCGATCCCGGGTGCGGCGGTCACGTCCATCCGTATCGACGGCGTCCTGCACGAGTTCACCACCGTGCCGGGCGTCAAGGACGACGTCACCGACCTGATCCTCAACATCAAGCAGCTGGTCGTCTCCTCGGAGCACGACGAGCCGGTCGTGATGTACCTGCGCAAGCAGGGCCCGGGTCTGGTCACCGCCGCCGACATCGCGCCCCCGGCCGGTGTCGAGGTGCACAACCCCGACCTGGTGCTGGCCACGCTGAACGCCAAGGGCAAGCTGGAGATGGAGCTGACCGTCGAGCGCGGTCGCGGCTACGTCTCCGCCGTCCAGAACAAGCAGGCGGGCCAGGAGATCGGCCGCGTTCCGGTCGACTCGATCTACTCGCCCGTCCTCAAGGTCACCTACAAGGTCGAGGCGACCCGAGTCGAGCAGCGGACCGACTTCGACAAGCTCATCGTCGACGTCGAGACCAAGCAGGCGATGCGTCCGCGTGACGCCATGGCCTCCGCCGGTAAGACGCTGGTCGAGCTGTTCGGTCTGGCTCGCGAGCTCAACGTCGACGCCGAGGGCATCGACATGGGCCCGTCGCCGACGGACGCCGCGCTCGCCGCCGACCTGGCGCTGCCGATCGAGGAGCTGGAGCTGACCGTCCGCTCCTACAACTGCCTCAAGCGTGAGGGCATCCACTCCGTGGGTGAGCTCGTCGCCCGCTCCGAGGCCGACCTGCTCGACATCCGCAACTTCGGTGCGAAGTCGATCGACGAGGTCAAGGCGAAGCTTGCCGGGATGTCGCTGGCGCTCAAGGACAGCCCGCCTGGATTCGACCCGACCGCGGCGGCCGACGCCTTCGGCGCCGACGATGACGCGGACGCCGGGTTCGTGGAGACCGAGCAGTACTGAGGTACTGCTCGGCAGGGGTGGGCCTTCGGGCTCGCCCCTGCCGGGTCTGGCCCTGCCGGGCCGGGGGTGCGGTCTTGGCTCGCCCCTGCCGGGGCCTGGGTGTCCTCAGCGCCGGACGGGCTTGAGTTTGTCCTCAAGCGCCGGACGGGCTGGATTTGGCCGGGCTTTCGAGGGTTTCCTCGGGAGTGTGGCCGCTTGAAAGACGTCCTCAAACGCCGGACGGGCTGGATTTGGCCGTCTTGGTTGAGGGAGAGACTCCGGCGGACACAAGTTCGTGCGGACACTGTCATCGGTACCTGATACGGCCGGTGCAGATCACAAGGAGAAAGACCATGCCGAAGCCCACCAAGGGTGCCCGTCTGGGCGGCAGCGCCGCGCACGAGCGGCTCATGCTCGCGAACCTCGCGCGCTCGCTGTTCGAGCACGGCCGGATCAAGACGACCGAGGCGAAGGCGCGCCGTCTGCGTCCCTACGCCGAGCGTCTGGTCACCAAGGCGAAGAAGGGCGACCTTCACAACCGCCGCCAGGTTCTCCAGGTCATCACGGACAAGAGCGTCGTCCACACGCTCTTCACCGAGATCGGCCCCCGCTACGAGAACCGCCCGGGTGGCTACACCCGGATCACCAAGGTCGGTAACCGCCGTGGCGACAACGCTCCCATGGCCGTCATCGAGCTGGTGGAGGCCCTGACCGTGGCCCAGGAGGCCACCGGTGAGGCCGAGGCCGCGACCCAGCGCGCGGTCAAGGAAGACGCCCTGAGCAAGGATGAGGCCGCCACCGAGGCGCCCGAGGCCGCTGCCGAGGCCAAGGACGACGAGGCAAAGGACGCCTGAGCCAGTCGTACGCGTGTGTGCGGGCCCGCATCCCTCCGGGGGTGCGGGCCCGCCGCCGTACCGGCGGGGCTTGAGAGGATGCGCGGGTGAGCGTGGAGCAGGTGGAGTACAAGGAGCGGCGGGACGGGCCCGAGCCGGGGCACGTCCGGGTGCGGCTGGACCTCAGCTACGACGGGCGGGAGTTCTCCGGCTGGGCCAAGCAGGCCCAGGGGAGGCGGACCGTGCAGGGGGAGATCGAGGACGCCCTGCGGACGGTTACGCGGTCGGGGGAGCGGACGTACGAGCTGACGGTGGCCGGGCGGACCGACTCGGGGGTGCACGCGCGCGGGCAGGTGGCCCACGTCGACCTGCCGGCCGAGGTGTGGCAGGAGCACCGCGAGAAGCTGCTGCGGCGGCTCGCGGGGCGGCTGGCGCACGACGTGCGGATCTGGCGGGTGGCCGAGGCGCCGGAAGGGTTCGACGCGCGGTTCTCGGCGGTCTGGCGGCGGTACGCGTACCGGGTCACCGACCACCCCGGCGGGGTCGACCCGCTGCTGCGCGGCCACGTGCTGTGGCACGACTGGACGCTCGACGTGGACGCGATGAACGCGGCCTCGGTGGCGCTGCTGGGCGAGCACGACTTCGCCGCGTACTGCAAGCGGCGGGAGGGGGCGACGACGATCCGCACCCTCCAGGAGCTGAGCTGGGAGCGGGACGCCGACGGGATCATCACGGCCACCGTGCGCGCCGACGCCTTCTGCCACAACATGGTGCGCTCGCTGGTCGGCGCGCTGCTCTTCGTCGGCGACGGCCACCGGCCCGTGGAATGGCCGGGCAAGGTGCTGGCGGCCGGGGTGCGGGACTCCGCGGTGCACGTGGTGCGCCCGCACGGGCTGACCCTGGAGGAGGTCGGCTACCCGGCCGACGAACTGCTGGCGGCCCGCAACCGGGAGGCCCGCAACAGGCGGACCCTGCCCGGCACGGCCTGCTGCGGCTGAGCCCTCGGCGCCCGGCCGCGGCCGGGCGCCGCTGTCACTGCGCGGCGGCGGCCCGGGACGCCTGGGCGACACCCCGGCGGTGGATCTGGCGCAGGGTGAATTCCGCCACGTCGTCGCCGGTGGTGAAGACGGCTTGGTCCTGCTTGGTGACGCGGTCGCCGTTGGTGAAGCCACCGACGGTGAAGTAGACGTACCGGCCGTAGGCGTTGGTGGTGGAGCGGCAGACCGTGGTGCGGCAGAAGGTGGGGACGCCCTCCCCGGCGAGCGAGGCGACGTTGCCGCTGGACCGCTCCTTGACCCGGGAGGCGATGGCGGCCGTTTTGAAGGTGGCGACGCCCACGGTGACCGCGACGCCGCCGCGCCGGTAGGTGGCGCGGACGAGCTGCTCGCAGCCGTTCTCGGTGAGGACCTGGCCGAGGGCGCCCTGCGTGGCGGAGGCGCACTTGGTGGTGCGGTCGAGCGCGCCCTTGGCGTAGACGCGGTCCCCGACGGTGAGCTTCTTGCCCGGGTAGAGCGAGGCGGCGGTGAGCGGGGCGGTGTCCTTCTCGGCGCTGGAGACGAAGTCCTTCGGGTCCGGCGGGGGCGGCGGGGCCACCTCGGAGAAGGACGGGGCGGGGGCCGTGGTGTCCTCGGGCAGCGCCGAGGAGCTGGAGACCCCGCCGATCGGGTCGGCCGCCTTCGGGTCGTCGCTGTTGGCCCGGACGACCATCGTGGCGACCAGCGCCGCGACCGCGACGGTGGCGACGGCGCCGCCGCCGATCAGCGTCCAGCGGCGCTTGCGGCCGCGTGCCTCGGAGGCCGCGGCGAGCGCCTCCCAGTCCGGTGCGGCCGGCTGCTGACGGCCGTACGGCTGCTGCCCCTGCGGGCCCCTGTCCCCCGGCCCCCAGGGAGGCCCCCCTTGCCCAAAGCTCATGGGCCGCATCCTACGGGCGGGGTTCGCTATGGTGGAGGGGCGGATACGCCTCGGCTCGCGGTCCGGACCCTCGCGTCCGCCCCGCGCGCACTCGCGTTTTGACCCGTTCGGGGAAGCGCGGGTATTGTGCGTGTTCGTTATGTGTATTGGCTTGCTCATTCTCACGTGAGGGGCCCTTACACCGGTCCCACCGGGCCGATGACCAGCGGCAAGCACTCGGTTGCGTCACCGATGTGCGGCCAGGGCTGTCGTGATCGTCCGTGGTGGCCATGTCAGGACCCACTCACTGAAGAAGCGAAGGCTACGAACCGTGCGTACGTACAGCCCCAAGCCCGGCGATGTCACCCGCCAGTGGCACGTCATCGATGCCCGGGACGTTGTCCTGGGACGCCTGGCGACCACTGCCGCCACCCTCCTGCGGGGCAAGCACAAGCCGATCTACGCCCCTCACGTCGACACCGGTGACTTCGTCGTCATCATCAACGCCGACAAGGTCCACCTCTCGGGCAACAAGCGCACCCAGAAGATGGCGTACCGCCACTCCGGTTACCCGGGCGGTCTGCGCTCGGTGCGCTACGACGAGCTGATGGACAAGAACCCCGAGAAGGCCGTCGAGAAGGCCGTCAAGGGCATGCTCCCCAAGAACACCCTGGGCCGTCAGATGCTCTCGAAGCTGAAGGTCTACGCGGGTGAGCAGCACCCGCACGCTGCCCAGCAGCCGGTCCCGTTCGAGATCACCCAGGTCGCGCAGTAGTTCCGGCCACACCCCTAAGACTGAAACGAATCTGAGGAGAATCGTGGCCGAGACCACCGCCGAGCTCCCCCTCGACGACATCGAGCAGTACACCACCGAGTCCGAGACCCCCGAGGGCGACTACACGTCGGAGTCCCTCGCGTCCGGCTTCGGTGAGCCCCAGCCGGCCGCCGGCCTGGGCCGCCGCAAGAACGCCATCGCCCGCGTCCGGATCGTCCCGGGCACCGGCAAGTGGAAGATCAACGGTCGCACCCTTGAGGACTACTTCCCCAACAAGGTGCACCAGCAGGAAGTCAACGAGCCCTTCAAGGTGCTCGAGCTCGAAGGCCGTTACGACGTCATCGCCCGCATCTCCGGCGGCGGCGTCTCCGGCCAGGCCGGTGCCCTGCGCCTCGGCGTGGCCCGCGCGCTGAACGAGGCCGACGTGGACAACAACCGCGGCGCCCTCAAGAAGGCCGGCTTCCTCACGCGTGACGACCGCGCGGTCGAGCGCAAGAAGGCCGGTCTCAAGAAGGCCCGTAAGGCCCCGCAGTACAGCAAGCGCTAATCGCTCGCTGCTCGCGACGCTTCGCCCCGGCGGCACGTGCTGTGCCGCCGGGGCGTACGTCTATCGGTTCCCGGTCCGTGTGCCCCCCAGAGGGTGCGGGGCCGGGAATCGCGGGCATACGGGGCTGTACGCGCCGGGGAACACCGGCCGTGCAGCGGTATGCCGTACAACGGTATGAAGCATGAGCATGGGCCCCGGCATGCCCGCGTCACGTCGCGCTTTCGCGCAAGCGGTACGCACGCGCGGCCGGTGGACCCTGAGGTTCGGAGGACACACCAGTGGGACGACTCTTCGGCACGGACGGGGTACGCGGCGTCGCCAACGCGGATCTGACGGCGGAGCTGGCGCTCGGCCTGTCGGTCGCGGCGGCGCACGTGCTCGCCGAGGCGGGCACGGCGAGCACCGGTCACCGGCAGGTGGCCGTGGTGGGGCGGGACCCCCGGGCGTCCGGTGAGTTCCTGGAGGCCGCGGTCGTCGCGGGCCTGGCCAGCGCCGGGGTGGATGTGCTGCGGGTCGGCGTGCTGCCGACGCCGGCGGTGGCGTACCTCACGGGCGCGCTCGGCGCGGATCTCGGCGTGATGCTCTCGGCCAGCCACAACGCGATGCCCGACAACGGCATCAAGTTCTTCGCGCGGGGCGGGCACAAGCTCGCCGACGAGCTGGAGGACCGGATCGAGGCCGTCTACGAGGAGCACCGCACCGGCGCTCCCTGGCAGCGGCCCACCGGCGCCGGCGTCGGCCGGGTCCGCGACTACGACGAGGGGTTCGACCAGTACGTGGCGCACCTCATCGGGGTGCTGCCCAACCGCCTGGACGGGCTGAAGGTCGTGCTGGACGAGGCGCACGGCGCGGCTGCCCGCGTCTCGCCCGAGGCGTTCGCGCGGGCCGGGGCCGAGGTCGTCACCATCGGCGCCGACCCCGACGGCCTCAACATCAACGACGGCTGCGGCTCCACCCACCTGGAGCTGCTGCGGTCGGCCGTCGTCGAGCACGGCGCCCACCTGGGCATCGCCCACGACGGCGACGCCGACCGGTGCCTGGCGGTCGACGCCGAGGGCCGGGAGATCGACGGCGACCAGATCCTCGCGGTGCTGGCCCTGTCGATGCGCGAGCACGGCGGGCTGCGGTCGCAGACCGTGGTGGCCACCGTCATGTCGAACCTCGGGTTCAAGCTGGCGCTGGAGCGCGAGGGCATCTCCCTGGTGCAGACGGCGGTCGGCGACCGCTACGTCCTGGAGGAGATGAAGGAGCACGGCTACGCCCTCGGCGGCGAGCAGTCCGGCCACGTCATCATCCTCGACCACGCCACCACCGGCGACGGCACGCTGACCGGCCTGATGCTGGCCGCCCGGGTCGCCGAGACCGGCCGCCCGCTGGCCGAGCTGGCCGGGGTCATGGAGCGGCTGCCGCAGGTCCTGGTCAACGTCCCCGACGTGGACCGCAGCCGGGTGACCACCTCCGCCGAGCTGGCGGCCGCGGTGGCCGTGGCCGAGCAGGAGCTGGGCGCGACCGGGCGGGTGCTGCTGCGCCCCTCGGGGACCGAGCCGCTGGTGCGGGTGATGGTCGAGGCCGCCGACATCGAGCAGGCCGGCGCGATCGCCGGGCGGCTGGCCGACGTGGTGAAGTCCGCGCTCGGGTAGGGCTGTCGGGCGGGCTCCGGTCGCAGGCCGGCCGGGGCGCGCGCCCGTGGTGAGGACGTCCCGTCGCCGGGTTCCCGCGGCGGGACGTCCGCGTGTGCGGGGGCGGTCCCGCGGGTGGGCGGCGGCCGGTCGTCCGCCGTCACCGCGGCCGGTGGTCTCCGCGCGTCAGGCTCGGGGTGTTCTCAACGGCGGCCCGGAGCCCCCGATCTACCACTACTTCACCGTCATCGGCTACGACGACGTGAACCGCACCGTCCTCATCGCCGACCCCGCCTCCTTCGGCGGCAACCAGGTCTCCTGGCTCTCCTTCGAGCAGCTCGCCTCGCTCATCCCGCCCAAGGGATATGCGGCCTGACGGCACGCCGGCCGGGGCCCGGGCCTCACAGCTTCCGCAGGCTGAGCTTGCGGACCTTGTGGTCCGGGCCCTTCCTTATGACCAGGTTGGCGCGGCCCCGGGTCGGGGCGACGTTCTCCAGCAGGTTGGGCAGGTTGACGGTGCGCCAGGTCGTGCGGGCGTAGTCGAGCGCCTCCTCCTCGCTGACCTGGGTGTAGCGGCGGAAGTACGAGGACGGGTCCTGGAAGGCGGTGGCGCGCAGCTTCTGGAAGCGGTTGAGGTACCAGCGCTCGATGTCCTCGGCGCGGGCGTCCACGTAGACGCTGAAGTCGAAGTGGTCGGCGAGGCCGACCCGGGTGCGGCCGTCCTTGCCGGGGAGGGCGGGCTGGAGGACGTTGAGCCCCTCGACGATGAGGATGTCCGGCCGGTTCACCGTCAGCCGGCGGTCCGGGACGATGTCGTAGACCAGGTGCGAGTAGACCGGTGCGGTCACCTGGTCCTTGCCGGCCTTGATGTCGGCGACGAACCGGGTCAGCGCCCGCCGGTCGTACGACTCGGGGAACCCCTTGCGGGCGGTGAGGCCGCGGGCGCGCAGCTCGGCCATGGGCAGCAGGAAGCCGTCGGTGGTGACCAGCTCCACCCGGGGGTGCTCGGGCCAGCGGGCCAGCAGCGCCTGGAGCAGGCGGGCCACCGTGGACTTGCCGACCGCCACGCTGCCCGCGACGCCGATCACGAACGGGGTGCCGGACTGCTCGCCCTTCTCGCCGAGGAAGGTGTTGAGCGCCGAGCGCAGGCCGTCGGTGGCGCCGACGTAGAGGTTGAGCAGGCGGGAGAGCGGCAGGTAGATGTCCCGGACCTCGTCCAGGTCGATCACGTCCCCCAGACCGCGCAACTTTTCGACTTCTTCGGCTGTCAGAGGCAGCGGAGTCTTCTCACGAAGAGCGCTCCACTGCTCGCGGGTGAGGTCCACGTAGGGAGTCGCCTCCGGCTTGCGGTGGGCGCTCCGGGACTCGGGAGTGATCACCTCCTCATTGTTGCGGCTGTGTGAACGCCGTGGGGGGTGGGTTCGGTCACGTGGCCGAACGGACGGGACGACCGAAGGGGGATGGAAATGGGGCACGCGGGAAGCGCGGGAACGTTCAGCGGTGCGGGCGGCGTCGGCGGTGTGGTGTGGATAGCCGTGCCGGGCGCCGCGGGACAGGCGGCAAGGCGGCGGCGCCCGGGGAGCCGGGACGGGGGAGTGCGGCGGGAGCCGTTCGCGGCCTGGCGGCGGTGGCGGGACGGGGCCCAGGCGCGCCGGGACCGGGCGCTGCTCGCCCGCGCGGCGGTGGTCGCGGAGCTGGCGCGGGAGCTGCCCGACGAGGACTTCGGGGAGTACCTGGAGGACTCGGTGGCGCTCTACCGGGGCGGCAGCAAGCCGTACGCGGAGGAGGCCGAATACCTGGACCTGGTGGAGGACGCGCTCGAGCAGGTGGGGTGAAGGGGTGGGGCGGGGCCGCTGACCTGGCCCTGCCGGCCCGGCACACTCACGGCTGCCTGCCGGGGTCCTGCCCGCCCGCCGCGGCCGGGTGTAGCGTCGGCGCCGGACGGAGCCCGGCGGCCGGGGCCCGGAAAGGGGACGGCGATGAGCGTGGGGGAGTCGGCGGGACCGGGCGAGGGAGCCCGGGTCACCGCGGTGAGCAGCAACGGCGTGTACAGCTTCAGCAAGCCCAACCGGGAGGCCATCACCCTCCTCGCCGGGCTCGGCGTCGAGGGCGACGTGCACGCGGGCGTCACCGTCAAGCACCGCTCGCGCGTCGCGCAGGACCCGACCCAGCCCAATCTGCGGCAGGTCCACCTCATCCACGGCGAGCTCTTCGCCGAGCTGGCCGCCGAGGGGCACACCGTCGCCCCGGGCGAGCTCGGCGAGAACGTCACCACCCACGGGATCGACCTCCTCGGGCTGCCCGTCGGCACCCTGCTGCGGCTCGGCCCGCAGGCGGTCGTCGAGGTCACCGGACTGCGCAACCCCTGCCTCCAGATCGACGCCTTCCAGGACGGCCTGCTCAAGCGCGTCGTCGGCCGCGGCGAGGACGGCGGGATCGTCCGCAAGGCCGGGATCATGGGCGTCGTCCGCACCGGCGGCACCCTCCGTCCGGGCGATCCGATCGCCGTGGAACTTCCGGCCGGGGAACACCGCCCGCTCGAACGCGTCTGACCCCTACGGGAGTTGCGCCGGACCCCGCGCCGGGCGCGCCGCGCGCGGGGTTGTCGCTCATCGTATAAACCCGCTCACTCTGCGAACATGCGTACCGGTTGCCGTCCGGCGGTGGTACGGCGTGGGCGAAGGGGTGCGCGAATGTGCGGGATCGTGGGCTATGTCGGGGCGCAGTCGGCGCTCGACGTCGTACTCGCCGGGCTGCGGCGGCTGGAGTACCGGGGTTACGACTCCGCGGGCGTCGCCGTCCTCGCCGGGGACCAGGTCGCCTGCGTCAAGAAGGCGGGCAAGCTCTCGCAGCTGGAGAAGGCCCTGGTGGACGACCCGCTGCCCGGCTCGGACGCCACCGGCGACGGGCACGGCGGCGCCACCGGTATCGGCCACACCCGGTGGGCCACCCACGGCGGGCCCACCGACATCAACGCCCACCCGCACCTGGACGCGAGCGGCCGGTGCGCCGTCGTCCACAACGGCATCATCGAGAACTTCGCCGCCCTGCGCGACGGGCTCGCGGCCCGGGGCGTCGAGGTCCGCTCGCAGACCGACAGCGAGGTCGCCGCCCACCTGCTCGCCGAGGAGTACGCGGCGCTGGAAGGAGCCGGTCAGGCGGGCGGGACCCGGCTCGCGGCCGCGCTGCGCGCCGTCTGCCGTCGCCTGGAGGGGGCGTTCACGCTGGTCGCGCTGCACGCGGACGTGCCGGACGTGATCGTGGGGGCGCGCCGGAACTCGCCGCTGGTCGTCGGCTGCGGCGAGGGCGAGGCGTTCCTCGCCTCCGACGTGTCCGCCTTCATCGACCACACCCGCACCGCCATGGAGCTGGGCCAGGACCAGGTGGTCGAGCTCCACCCGGACCGGGCCGTCGTCACCGGCTTCGACGGGGCGCCCGCCGAGGCCCGCACCTACCGCGTCGACTGGGACGCCTCCGCCGCGGAGAAGGGCGGCTACGACTCCTTCATGCTCAAGGAGATCGCCGAGCAGCCCAAGGCCGTCACCGACACCCTCCTCGGCCGCCTCGACCCGGCTCTCGGCACCCTCACCCTCGGCCCGGAACTCGGCCTCGACCCGGCCGTCCTGCGCGACGCCGAGAAGGTCGTCGTCATCGCCTGCGGCACCGCCCACCACGCCGGGCTCGTCGCCCGCCTCGCCGTGGAGCGCTGGGCCAAGCTGCCCTGCGAGGTCGAGCTGGCCAGCGAGTTCCGCTACCGGGACCCGATCGTCGGCCCGCGCACGCTGGTCGTCGCCGTCTCCCAGTCGGGGGAGACCGCCGACACCCTGATGGCGCTGCGGCACGCCCGGGAACAGGGTGCGACCGTCCTCGCCGTCTGCAACACCAACGGCTCGACGATCCCGCGCGAGTCCGACGCCGTCCTCTACACCCACGCGGGCCCCGAGGTCGCCGTCGCCTCCACCAAAGCCTTCCTCACCCAGCTCGTCGCCTGCCTCCTGCTCGCCCTGCACCTCGGCGAGGTCCGCGGCGGCCCCGCCGAAGAACTCCGCGAGGCCGCCCGGGCACTGGGCCGCGCCCCCGAGGACGTGGCCGCGGTCCTCGCCACCATGGAGCCCGTACGCGCACTGGCCCGCACCCTCGCGGCCAAGGAGACGGTCCTCTTCCTCGGCCGCCACGCCGGATACCCGGTCGCCCTGGAGGGCGCCCTCAAACTCAAGGAACTGGCCTACTTCCACGCGGAGGGCTTCGCCGCCGGCGAGCTGAAACACGGCCCGATCGCGCTGGTCGAGGCGGACCTCCCGGTGATCGTCGTGGTCCCGTCACCGACCGCCTCCGGCGTCCTCCACGGCAAGATCGTCTCCAACATCCAGGAGATCCGGGCCCGGGGAGCGCGGACGATCGTGATCGCGGAGGAGGGGGACGAGGCGGTCGCGCCGTACGCGGACCACCTGATCCGGATCCCGGCTGTGCCGCCCCTGCTCCAGCCACTGGTGGCGGCGGTGCCGTTGCAGGTGTTCGCGTGCGAGCTGGCCACGGCGCGGGGGAACGACGTGGACCAGCCGCGGAACTTGGCCAAGTCGGTGACTGTGGAGTGAGGAAGGCGAGGTCGGCCGCCGCGAGCTGACTCCCGGCCGGAGTCTGGGTCAGTCGCGTCGGCGCCGCGGCCGGAGGCTGGGGCAATGGAGGTGCCGGAGCACGTCCGGCTGTCCACCGGAGCCGGCGTGCATGGACGCGCGGTCGTACGCCTCGCCGCGCAGGATCGGCTTGTCGCAGCGTGCGCAGATGTTCATCGGGTCTCCTCGGTGGACGGCTGGGCGGGGACGCGGGGGCGCGGGCAGGTGCGGTGGTTGGCGGCGGTCGCGGGGGTGCACGGCAGGCGGCAGCGGGTGCACAGGGCGCGGACCTCGGCCGGGCAGCAGGGGCAGCCGCAGCGGCTGGTGAGTGGGGGAGGCGTAGCCGCCGACGTACCAGTCGAAGTTGCCGGCGCAGAAGCCGTGTTCGCCGATGTCGCACGGCGAGCAGGCGAGGCCGGTCACGACCGGGCCTCGGCGCACGGCAGGCAGGCACGCGGGTACCAGGACGCCCACGGGCAGGACGGGTCGGGGCGTACGCCGAGGTCCACGACGGCCTCGGCGGTCACCGGCGTGCCGCACCAGACGCACTCCGCGCCGCGCAGCTCGGCCTTGGACAGGGTGGTCGGGAGTGGCAGTCCGCCATCTGCGGTCGCGGGCACATGGGCTCCTCGGCAGTCGTCGCCGCGCGCCGACGGAATGTCACCCGGTGTCGACGCCTCGTGTGGCCAGGTTCGACGGTCCGCATGGCAGGGGCAGCCCCGGCCGGGGTATCCCCACCATGGGTAGGGAATTCTGGAAGCGCCCGCGCAGACTCCCAGGAGCAGGGAGAGGGCCGCCATGACCTACGAGCCGCCTACCGCGCTGCCCCGAGACCTCCTGTCCTCGCCGGACATGCGCGAGGCTCTGGAGGCGCACGACTTCGGCACGGTCTTCCGGCTGGCGCGCGCCAGGGGCGGCATCAGCTACTCGAAGACCGCGGCCGAGTGCGACATCAAACCGGAGCGGGTCGGGGCCCTCGCCAGGGGGAACGGCCGGATCACCTCGTTCGACAAGGTCGTGGCGATCTCCGACGCGCTCCGGGTGCCCGGCGGACTCCTTGGCCTCGCCTCCCGGCTCTGGGAGGTGCCCACCCCTGCGACCAGCACGACCAGCGCGGAGAACAGGAGCGACATGAGGCGCCGGACCTTCGTCCAAGCAGCATCTGGGCTCGCCGCTGCGCTGCCCGTCCGTACGGCCCCCGGTGTCCAGCGACTCGGACCCTCCGACATCGAGGCCCTCCGTGCCCGCACCGCGCGACTCCGCCGTCTCGACACCGTCCTCGGCGGCGGCGACACGTACCGGGTGTACCTCGGCGAGTACCAGGCCACCAAGGCGCTGACGCGCGACGCGACCTACTCGGAGGCGACAGGCCGCGCGCTCCTCTCGGTCCTCGCCGAGCAGGCGCAGCAGGCAGGGCGGGCCGCCTTCGATTCGGGCCGCGAGGCCGACGCGGTCGGCCTCTACAAGGAGAGTTCCACCGCCGCGACCGAAGCCGGCGATTCCGACCCTCTCGGGAACAGTCTCGCGTTCCTCGCCTACCAGCAGGTCGCCGGGGAGCGCCGGGAGGCCGCGGCCATCGCCGCCCGCTCGTGCGAAGCCATCACCCCCCGCACTCCCGCCCGCGTCCGGGCTCTGCTCCACGAGCGGATGGCCTGGGCGTGCGCCGCCGCCAACCTGCCACGCGAGACCGAGCGGGCCCTGCTCGCTGCCGAGGAAGCGCTTGACGCCGGCGACGACGGGCCGCAGCCCGACTGGGCCGTGTGGGTCGACGGGACGGAGCTGCGCATCATGGCGGGCCGGTACTGGACCGAGCTGCGGCGGTCCCTCCGGGCCGTGCCCGTACTCAGTGCGGGGCTCGCCCAGTACGACGACAGCCACGCCCGCGACAAGGCGTTGTACCTGTCCTGGCTCGCCGATGCCTACCTGCGCGCCGGCGAGCCGGAAGAGGCATCGACTGCCGTCGGCCGAGCCCTCGACCTGGCGTCCGGGGTTGCCTCGGTCCGCCCCCGCCAACGCCTGGAACCTGTCCTGTCGCGGCTCGCCGTGCATCGGGGTCTCTCCGCGGTGGACGAGGTGCTGGCCCGCGCCGCGGTCTAGGCACTCTGCCCCGGTGAGACCGAGTCGCCGATCCAGCGCAGGTACTCCTCGGTGCTCCGCTCGATCCGGACCGCGCACAGTTCCGGGTTGGCCCACGGGTGCCGTTCGAGGAGGTGCTTCTCCAGCTCCCCGTACCGGTCGCCGCTGGTCGTCAGCAGGAGCTTCCACTCCTCGCCCTCACCGAACTCGCCGAGGTGCCAGAAGACCGATGTGACCGGGCCGATGATCTGGGCCCCGGCTGCGAGGCGGGCGCGCACGACGGACTGGGCCAGCTCGACCGCCTGTTGGCGGGTCTCGGTAGCCGTCGACACCTGGAGGAAGTTGGTCATGGCCGGGAGCCTAGGAGCTGTCTGCCCCTGCCGGAAGTCGGCCCGGAGTCCGAAGGGGCAGTGCTTCCCGCGGCTGCGGGACTCGTACGTGGGGCGGAGCCGCGCCCCGCGTAACCTCGTCCCGTGTCAGCCTCCCCTCTGCACCGCGTCGCCGTCCTTGTGCTCGACGGGGCGAAACCGCTCGATGTCGGGATCCCCGCGCAGGTGTTCACGACGCGGGCGAGCATGCCGTACGAGGTGCGGGTGTGCGGGGCGGCGCCCGGGCTGGTGGCCGGTGGGGACGGGCTGGCGTACCACGTCGAGCACGGGCTCGACGCCCTTGCGTGGGCCGACATCGTCTTCGTGCCCGGTTACCGGGTGCCGGACCGGGAGGACCCGCCGCAGGCCGTCGTGGAGGCGCTGATCGGTGCCCACGACCGGGGGGCGCGGCTCGCCGCCATCTCCACGGGCGCCTTCGCGCTCGCCGCCACGGGTCTGCTCGACGGCAGGCGTGCCACGACGCACTGGCACTACACGCGGGCGCTGGCGGCCAGGTATCCGCTGGTCCAGGTCGACGAGAACGTGCTCTTCGTCGACGAGGGCAGCGCGCTCACCTCGGCTGGGGCCGCCTCCGGTATCGACCTGTGCCTGCACATCCTGCGCGGCGACCTCGGTGTGGCCGCCTCCAACCACGCGGCCCGGCGGCTGGTCGCCGCGCCCTACCGCAGCGGCGGGCAGGCCCAGTACGTGCCGCGCAGCGTGCCCGAGCCGCTCGGGGAGCGGTTCGCCGACACGCGGGAGTGGGCGCTGTACCGGCTCGGCGAGCCCCTCACCCTCGACATGCTGGCGCGCCAGGCCGGGGTCTCGGCACGTACGTTCTCCCGGCGGTTCGTCGAGGAGACCGGCTACACGCCGATGCAGTGGGTGATGCGCGCCCGCGTCGACCTCGCCCGCGATCTGCTCGAACGCTCCGAGCGCGGCGTCGAGCAGATCGCGGCCGACGTCGGGCTCGGCACCGGCGCCAACCTGCGCCTGCACTTCCAGCGCGTCCTCGGCACCACGCCGAGCGAGTACCGGCGCACCTTCACCCGGGGCGAGTAGCCCCCCGCGTACCGCCTGGCGGCATCCTTGCGAACCATGGCGTTTCCGCCGCTGTCAGCGGCGCGGGCCGAGAGCGACGCTGGTGGGGAGGGAAGGGAGATCACCCCATGACCACTCGCATCGCCATCAACGGATTCGGCCGCATCGGACGCAACGTGCAGCGCGCACTGCTGGAGCGCGGCAGCACCCTGGAGGTCGTCGCCGTCAACGACCTCACCGAGCCCGCCGCGCTCGCCCGGCTGCTCGCCTTCGACTCGACGGCCGGCCGCCTCGGGCGCCCGGTGACCGCCGACGGGGACACGCTCGTCGTCGACGGCCGCCGCATCAAGGTGCTGGCCGAGCGCGAACCGGCCCAGCTGCCGTGGGCCGAACTCGGCGTAGACCTCGTCCTGGAGGCCACCGGCCGCTTCACCTCGGCCAGGGCCGCCCGCGCCCACCTCGACGCGGGCGCGCGGAAGGTGCTGGTCAGCGCGCCGTCGGACGGCGCGGACGTCACCCTCGCGTACGGCGTCAACACCGACGCGTACGACCCGGCCGCGCACACCGTCGTCTCGAACGCCTCCTGCACCACCAACGCGCTCGCGCCGCTCGCCGCCGTACTCGACCAACTCGCCGGTATCGAGCACGGGTTCATGACCACGGTGCACGCCTACACCCAGGAGCAGAACCTCCAGGACGGCCCGCACCGCGACCCCCGCCGCGCCCGCGCCGCAGGCGTCAACATCGTCCCGACCACCACCGGCGCCGCCAAGGCGATCGGCCTCGTCCTCCCCGGCCTCGCCGGCAAGCTGTCGGGCGACTCGATCCGCGTACCGGTGCCGGTCGGCTCGATCGTCGAACTCAACACCACCGTCGCCCGCGACGTGACCCGCGACGACGTACTGGCGGCGTACCGCGCGGCGGCGGAGGGGCCGCTCGCGGGCGTCCTGGAGTACTCGGAGGACCCGCTCGTCTCCTCCGACATCACCGGCAACCCGGCGTCGTCCATCTTCGACTCGGCCCTGACCCGTGTGGATGGGCGTCACGTGAAGGTGGTGGCTTGGTACGACAACGAGTGGGGGTTCTCCAACCGGGTGATCGACACGTTGGAGCTGCTGGCGGCCGGCTGAATCGGGCACTGTAGGCTCCCGGACCGCCTGGCCTGAGCGTGTTCCCCGCGGAGGCGGGGGGTGGTCCGATCATCGAAATGTAGGCTGCGGCCTACAGACAGGTGGTCCCCGCGTGGGCGGGGCGGACCGCTCACTCTTCGCGTCTCGACGGCGGTGCACCCACGGTTCCCGCGCACGCGGGGACGGTTCGGCCACGGGGGCCGCGCGCCGCCCCGTACGCGTACGGCGGCCGGACTGCCCCGGCGCCGGCCGGAGACGGAGAGGTGGCAGCGACATGAGCAGGTGCGCACGGGTGGCCCGCGGGGCGCGGCCATGATCGTGGGCGTAGGCATCGACGTGGCCGAGATCGACCGGTTCGCCGCCTCCGTGAGGCGTACCCCCGCGCTCCTCGACCGCCTCTTCGTCCCCGCCGAGCTGGTCACCCTCAGTGGCGACCGGCGCGGCCCCGCCTCCCTCGCCGCCCGTTTCGCCGCCAAGGAAGCCGTGGCCAAGGCGCTCGGAGCGCCTCCCGGGCTCCTCTGGACCGACTGCGAGGTCTACGCCGAGGAGACCGGGCGGCCCAGGCTGCGGGTGCGGGGGAGCGTGGCGGCCCGGGCGGCCGAACTCGGTGTCACGGGGTGGCACGTGTCCCTCAGCCATGACGCGGGAGTGGCGTCAGCCGTGGTGATCGCGGAAGGTTGAGGTCATGCGACATGCCCACAGCGTGCAAGCCGTTCGTGCTGCCGAGAGTGAGTTGATGGCGCGGTTGCCCGAGGGGGCGCTCATGCAGCGTGCCGCCGCCGGGCTGGCCGCCGCCTGTGCCGCCCTGCTCGCCGGGCGCGGGCCCGTACCCGCCGTACGCCCCGGGCGCGGGCCCGGTGTGTACGGCGCTCGGGTCGTCCTGCTCGTCGGCGCCGGGGGCAACGGGGGAGACGCCCTGTACGCCGGAGCCCGGCTCGCCCGGCGCGGTGCCGGGGTGACGGCGCTGCTGCTCGCCCCCGCCAAGGCCCACCCGGGCGGCCTCGCCGCGCTGGCCGCCGCCGGGGGCGAGATCACCGAGACCGCCGAGGAGACCGCGACCGACCCGGCGTACGCCGCGCACTGGCACCACGTCGAGCGGCTGCTCACCCGCGCCGACCTGGTCGTGGACGGCATCACCGGGCTCGGCGGCCACGGCGGCCTGCGCACCGGCGCCGCCCGGCTCGCGCACGCCGCCAAGGCCGACCAGGTGCCGGTGGTCGCCGTCGACCTGCCGAGCGGGATCGACGCCGACACCGGCGAGGTGCACGGCCCGGCCGTCACCGCCGACCTCACCGTCACCTTCGGCACCCACAAGCCCGGCCTGCTGGTCGACCCGGCCCGCGAGCACGCCGGAACGGTCCGCCTCATCGACATCGGCCTCGACCTGCCCGGCCCGGCCGCCGCCGAGGCGCTCCAGCACGCCGACGTGGCCGCGCTGCTGCCCCGCCCCGCCCCCGAGAGCGACAAGTACCGGCGCGGCGTCGTCGGGATCTGCGCCGGTTCGGCCCGCTACCCGGGCGCCGCCGTCCTCTGCGTCCACGGCGCGCTGCGCACCGGCGCGGGGGCCGTGCGGTACGCGGGGCCCGGTGACCAGGCCGTCATCGCGCGCCACCCCGAGACGCTGGTCAGCTCCGGGCTGCCGTCCGAGGCGGGGCGCGTCCAGGCGTGGATGGTCGGACCCGGGCTCGGGGAGGACGAGGAGGCCGAGCGGCGCGTCGCCGACGTGCTCGCCCAGGACGTACCGGTCCTCGTCGACGCCGACGGCCTGCGCTTCCTCGACCGCGACCAGCTCCGTTCCCGCAGGGCCCCCACCCTGCTCACCCCGCACGCCGGGGAGGCGGCCCGGCTGCTCGGCACCGACCGTGAGCACGTCGAGGCGGCCCGGCTGACCTCGGTGCGGCGGCTCGCCCTGGAGTACGGGGCGACGGTGCTGCTGAAGGGCTCCACCACGCTGGTGGCCGCCCCCGACGAGTCGATGCCGGTCCGCGTCAACGCCACCGGCACGCCGTGGCTGGCCACCGCCGGTTCCGGCGACGTGCTCTCCGGCGTCGCCGGCTCCCTGCTGGCGGCCGGGCTCTCCGCCCGCGACGCCGCCTCGGCCGGGGCATACCTGCACGGCCTCGCCGCCCGGCACGCGGCCGACGGGGCGCCCGTCGACGCGCAGGACGTGGCGGGGGCGCTCCCGGCGGCCTGGCGGGACGTCATGCGGGGTTAGGGGCCGCGTACCCACGCGGGTCCAGGGGGAGCAGCGTGGGTGGCCGCGCAGTGCGGTGGGAGCCCGGATGTGCGGGCCCACTCGGGGCGTCGGCGTCGGCATCGGCGTCGGTGGGGTCCCCCAGGCCCGAGGGCCCTTCGGGTGGCCTTCCGCCTACGTGGCCGTCCCCGAGGCGCGCCGGCCCCGGCCCCGGCCGCGTCCGTGGGGCGGACGGGTCGCCGCGGCGTCGAGCTCGCCGGTCAGGGTCTCGATCGCGGTGACCAGCTTGGCGCAGGAGCCGAGTGCCCGCGCCTGTACGGGCGAGACGCCGTCGGCCGGCTCCGGGGCGCCGGGCCGGGCCGGTCCGCCGGACGCCGGGAGCGGGTCGAAGACGGCGCGCAGCGCTCCCGGGGGCACCGGCTCGCCCCCGTCGGCGGTGTCCGCCAGCGCGGAGAGGTGATCGCCCACCGGCGCGGCGAACTCGGTCAGCTCGGGCACCACGTCGTCCTCGCGGTCCGGCAGGTGCTCGACGAGCAGCCCCGTCGCGTGGTGGACGTCCTCGACCCCCGCCATGACGCGTCGGAGTTCGGCCTCCGACCAGCGCCCCCGGTGGCTCCGGGGCTCGTGCGGCAGCTTGCCGACCGCCTCGCTCAGCTCTTCGTGGACCCGCCGCACCGAGGAGCGCAGGGTCTCCATGCCGGCCCGGTCCACGGCGGCGACGTCCGAGTAACCGGTCAGCACGAGGGGCAGCAGCCGCGCCTGCAGCCGCAGCCAGCGGGCCAGCAGGACCGGGACGTGCTGGTGATGCCAGGTGGGCAGCAGCAGGAAGATCACCATTGCGATGAGGGCGCCGAGCACGGTGTCGGCGGGGCGCCCGAAGGCCACCGGCCCCTCCGGAGTGCCGGTGTCGCGGAGGAGGAAGACCAGCCACGCCGTGAGGACGACGTTCAGTACGTGCTGACCGGTGCGCAGCAGGAGGAACGACAGCACGGTGAGGACCACGACGGCGACGGCGAGCGCACCGTGGTCCCAGTCGAACTGGAGCAGCCCCCAGGCGATGAACGCGCCGATGATCGTGCCGATCGGCCGGCTGATGCCGCGGGCGAAGGTGTGCTCGTAGTCGGGGAAGAGCACGAGCATGGTGGTGAGGGCGGCCCAGAAGCCGTGGGCGGGGAGGCCGTGGCCCCAGAAGTCGCCGACCGCCCGGCCCGCCGCCTCCGCCACGGTGGTGCCCACGCCCACCCGGACGGCGTGCCGGAAGAGGGGATCGCCGGGCTTCAGCGCCGCGGCCAGCCGGTGCACCCCGCCGGAGAGCGGGCCCGCGCCGGAGTAGAGCGCGGTGACCTCCTGGTGCGGCGTCGGCCCCTCGCCGCGGCGCAGGTCGACGGCGAGGCCCGCCAGCCGCTCGGCCTCCGCGATCTTCGGCAGCAGCCTCTCGGCCGACGAGCCCTGCCAGGCGGCCAGTTCGGCGAGGCACGCCTCCGGGGCCTTGGCCGGCCGGCCCCGCGCGACCGTACGGGCGACGGCTTCCAGCGCCTCGGCCACGGAGCGGTACGGCACCCGCCCGGCGCCGGCGCCCTGCCCGGCGTAAAAGGTGCGGCGGATGCGTTCGGCCTCGCCGAGCAGCCCGTAGAGCGGGGCGGCGGTCGGGCGGGCGAACTGCGGCAGCAGCCCGAGCGCCGACCGCGCGGCGGAGAAGGAGGCCGAGGCGGGCCGCGCGGAGCCCGCCGCCTCGGCCTCCTGGCGGGCGTAGGAGGCGAGGAACCGGTACACGTCGGCGAGCTTGCGTCGCTGCGCCGCGTACCGGCGGCCGTACGGAGGCAGGAGCTGGACGAGGACGGTCAGGGCGCAGCCCGCGGCGATCCACTTGGCCATCTCGAAGCCGGCGGCCATGCCCGGCGAGAGGTCCGCCGTGATCAGCAGGCCGATGACCACCAGGTAGGCGCGGACGCCGACGGCGCGGCCCAGGGCCCACCAGAGTCCGCCGAGGAAGGCGACGGGGGCCAGGACGAGCAGGAAGTACCAGTGGAGCGGCTGGACGACGACGCCCAGCGCGACCGCGCAGCTGAAGGCCAGGGCCATCACGAGGGCGTTGACGAAGCGGTGCCTCAGGGGCGTGAGCAAGGTGCCGATACCGCAGATGAAGGTGCCGACGCTCATCATGCTGGTGGCCAGCGGGTTCCCCGTGGCTCACCCGATGACGGCGCCGGCGGCCACCGCCAGCACCGCTCGCGCGAGGGTCCAGGGGTCGGCGAACACGCGCTCCGTCCGGAAACCCTTGCGCACGGCGTGCGTCAGCGAGGTCGCCCAGGCCATGGAGTCACGCTCCCCTGTTCGTGTCGTGACGCGGTCGCGTCCTGAGGCGTGGGGGCACGCAGGGGGTGGCGGCGCCCCGCCGTCACCCCCGCCGGCCCGTACACCCGGCTCAGCCGCAGACCACGTCGTGCAGCTCGATCGGGTCGGAGTCGAGTGCCACGTACGCGGTGAGCGTCTGCCGGGCGCCGCCCGTCCACGAGGTCGTCACCGTGGCCCACCCGAACCCGGCGGACTGGGCGACGGTCACCGGGCCGACCTCGATGGAGAGCGGCTCCTTCTGGGCGCAGAGCAGCACGTCGTGGTCGGCGGTCTCGGCCTGCTTGGACTTCAGGTAGTCGGAGGTCCAGCGCTCGCGCTGCCACGGAGAGGGACCGGTGCCGCCGTAGAACCACCTCAGGAAGGCGTGGATCTCCTCGGCGGTGTGCCGCTCCGCCGCCTTCGCCGGCGCGGTCCCCGCCTCGTCGGCGGAGGAGAGCGGCGGCGCGGGCGCGGCCGCCGACGCGACCGGGGCCAGGGACAGGACGCAGGCCGCGAGCGCGGCGGCCGCCACATGCTTGATCATGGGCCGATCCTGCGGCCGCCCCCGGGGCCGCGCCGTCCGGACGCGCCCCCGTCTGCTGCGGATGGCGTACGGAGATTCCGCCTTCGGCCCGCGCCCGCCGCTCGCGCAGGTCAGGGCCTGGCCCGCCCCGCCCCGCCCCGCAGGCGCCGCCGCCCGAAGTGGACGGCGCCGGCCACGCCCACCGCCGAGCCCGCCACGCACAGCACCTTCGCCCACGGTTCCAGGTCGGCGGTGAGCCACAACAGGCTCACCGCGATCAGGCCGAGGGAGATCAGGAACCGGTCCAGATGGCTCGCCTCACGCGTCCTGGCTTCGGTCTCTCGCCGCATACTCGTCCCGCCCTTCGCCGCTCGCTCACGAGCGTAGTGGCCGGGGGACGGGCGCTTCCCGGGGCAGGTACTTCCGGCGCCAGTCGGGGACGCGGGATTCCCCTACAGCGTCTCCCGGGTCATGGCCGCCCCGGTCGCCCGCGCCTGGCAGGCGTACACGACGCTCGCCGAGTGGCAGACCTGGTTCGGTGCGGCCGAGGGGTGCCGAGCTGGACGGGCGGGCCGGGGGAGCGTGGAAGTGCGTGCTGCTCGGCCCGGAAGGTGCGCGGTACCCGCTCTGCGGGTCCTTCCTGGATGTCGAGGAGGGGCGTCGGCTCGTCCTCTCGACGGACGTGCCCGGCGCTCCGGCCGAGGTCATGGCGGTCGCGTTCGAGGAGCAGGTCCAGCCGCCGATGGCGCATCCGTTCAGCCAGGTGTACGTGCCGTTGAGGTTGGCGTCGTAGGTGCGCAGGCTCCAGTGGACGTGGGGGCCGGTCGCGGAGCCGCCCGCGCAGGTGTCGACGCCGATACTGCCGAGGTGGGCGCTGCTGGAGATGGCCGTTCCGTTGTAGTAGGTCGTGTTCGACATGTGGTAGTAGTCCGTCGAGAAGCCGCCGGGGTGGATCACCCGGGTCCAGCCGCCGCCCGCGCCGCACATCGAGGTCGCGGTGCCCTCGCGGGACGAGCGGACGTTGCCGCCGGCGAAGTCGAGGGCGGTGAGCGCCCGTGTCCCGCCCGGTGGCCGGGAACGGACGGGCCCCCGCCGCCTGCCGAGCCCTCCCGGAGCCTCCGGTTACGCTTACGACCGAGCCGGGGCCCGTCGCGAGGCGGACCCCAGCCCCCGAAAGCGGGGCGCAGCCCCCACCCCGTCTGCCCCGATGAGCGTCGCGGTCTGCGTCCCGGGCGAAGACCGCCAGAACCACCGGAGGTAGCAGATGCGGGCGCGGGTCGAGGTCGATCTCGGGGCTCTGCGGGCCAATGTGCGGGCTCTGCGGGCGCGCACGGCGGGCGCCGCCTACATGGCGGTGGTGAAGGCCGACGCGTATGGGCACGGGATGGTGCGCTGTGCCGAGGCCGCGCTCCAGGCGGGGGCGACCTGGGTCGGGACCGCCACGCCGTACGAGGCGCTGGAGCTGCGGGCGGCGGGGATCACGCCGGAGCGGGCGCGCGTCATGTGCTGGCTGTGGACGCCGGGCGGGCCGTGGCGCGAGGGGATCGAGGCCGATCTCGACATGTCGGTCAGCGACCCGTGGGCACTGGCCGAGGTCACCGACGCGGCGCGCGCCGCCGGGCGTACGGCGAGGATCCAGCTGAAGGCCGACACCGGCCTCGGGCGCAACGGCTGCCAGCCCGCCGACTGGGCCGACCTGGTCGGCAAGGCGCGGGCCGCCGAGCGCGAAGGGCTGGTGGCCGTCACCGGCCTCTGGTCCCACTTCGCCTGCGCCGACGAGCCGGGCCATCCCTCCATCGCCGCCCAGCTCGACCGGTTCGAGGAGATGAGCGCGCGGGCGTTCGCCGGAGGGCTGCGCCCCGAGGTGCGCCACATGGCCAACTCGCCCGCCGTGCTGACCCTGCCGCAGGCCCGCTTCGACCTGGTCCGCCCGGGCATCGCCATGTACGGCCTCTCGCCCGCGCCCGAGCTGGGCACCCCGGCCGACCACGGGCTGCGCCCGGTGATGACGCTGGCGGCGCCGCTCGCCCTGGTCAAGCACGTCCCGGGTGGCCACGGCGTCAGCTACGGCCACCACTACGTGACCCCCGGCCCCACCACCCTCGGCCTGGTCCCGCTCGGCTACGGCGACGGCGTGCCGCGCCACGCCTCCGGCGCCGGGCCCGTCCTGGTCGACGGCAAGTGGCGGACGGTCGCCGGGCGGATCGCGATGGACCAGTTCGTGGTGGACCTCGGCGGGGAGATGCCGCCGGAGGGGACCGAGGCCGTGCTGTTCGGACCGGGCGACCGGGGCGAGCCGGGGGCCGAGGACTGGGCGCGGGCGGCCGGCACGATCGGGTACGAGATCGTCACGCGGATCGGTGGCCGCGTCCCCCGCGTCTACGTCGACGGGGACGGGCCGGACGCCGACACGGCCGGTCACCGGGATTGACCGCCGCCCGCGCACCGGCGCGGGCAGGATGACCGCAACGGCCCCGGGCACGAGCAAGGGACGGGGCCCGGGCCGAGAACGGCAGACCGGCGAAGGGAGCGGCAGGTGGACGAGGTCGAGGCACGGATCGCGGCGGCGGCCGCCGAGGCGCTCGCGCCGCGGGCCGCGGTGAACGCCGTCACCGGCGGCTGGCGCCGCGCCGGGATCGCCGGGGCCGCCATAGGGGTCGTCGCGGCCGGAGCCGCCGCCGGGGTCGCCGTGGAGCGGCTCACCGTCGGGCGCGGCATGCGGAAGAAGGCGCGGCTGGCCCTGGACGCCTCCGGCCCGTACGGCACCCTGCGCGGCACGCCTGGGACGGCGACCGCCGACGACGGGACGGCGCTGCACTACGAGGTGGACGAGCCGGACGCGGCCCCGGCGGCGGCCGGAGCACGCCGCAGGCGGCTCTTCGGGCGGAAGACGCCCGCCGCCGTCACCGTCGTCTTCAGCCACGGCTACTGCCTCTCGCAGGACTCCTGGCACTTCCAGCGCGCCGCGCTCGCCGGAGTCGTCCGCACCGTCCACTGGGACCAGCGCAGCCACGGCCGGTCCGGGCGCGGCCGGGCCCAGGAGCGGGGTGAGCCGGTCACCATCGAGCAGCTCGGCCGGGACCTGAAGGCGGTCGTCGACGCGGCCGCGCCCGAGGGGCCGCTGGTGCTGGTGGGCCACTCGATGGGCGGGATGACGATGATGGCCCTCGCCGACCAGTTCCCCGAGCTGGTCCGGGACCGGGTGGTCGGGGTGGCGCTGGTCGGCACCTCCGGCGGGAAGCTCTCCGAGGTCGACTTCGGGCTGCCGGTCGTCGGCGTCAACGCCGTCCGGCGGGTGCTGCCCGGCGTGCTGAAGGCGCTCGGCTCGCAGGTGGACCTGGTCGAGCGGGGGCGCCGGGCGACGGCCGACCTGTTCGCCGGGGTGGTCAAGCGGTACTCGTTCGGCTCGCGGGACGTCGACCCGGGGGTGGCCCGGTTCGCGGAGCGGCTCATCGAGTCGACGCCGATCGACGTGGTCGCGGAGTTCTACCCGGCCTTCACCGAGCACGACAAGGCCGAGGCGCTGCCGCTCTTCGCCGGCCTGCCCGTACTGGTGCTGGCCGGGGACCGGGACCTGATCACGCCGAGCGCGCACAGCGAGGTCATCGCCTCCGCGCTGCCCGACGCCGAACTGGTCCTGGTCCCCGACGCCGGGCACCTGGTGATGCTGGAGCACCCCGAGGCGGTCACCGACCGCCTCGCCGACCTGCTGGTCCGCGCCGGAGCGGTGCCGGGGGCGACTACCGTTGGCGGGCATGGAAACACCGCACACCCGGACCGCCCCCGTGAGCGGCCCTGACGCGCTCCGCCTCACCGTCGACTCGCCCGAGGCCATGCGGCGGCTCGGGCTCCGCCTGGCGTGCGTCCTGCGCCCCGGCGACCTGGTCCTGCTCAGCGGCGAGCTGGGCGCGGGCAAGACCACACTGACCCGGGGGCTGGGGGAGGGGCTCGGCGTGCGGGGCGCCGTCACCTCGCCGACCTTCGTCATCGCCCGCGTCCACCCGTCGCTGGTGGGCGGGCCCGCGCTGGTCCACGTCGACGCGTACCGGCTGGCGGGCGGGCTCGACGAGATGGAGGACCTGGACCTGGACGTCTCGCTCCCCGACTCCGTGGTGGTCGTGGAGTGGGGCGACGGCAAGGTCGAGGAGCTGTCCGCCTCCCGGCTGCACGTCCGCATCGACCGGGCCACCGGTGACGAGCTCCCGGTGAGCGGGCAGGCCGAGGCGGCCGACGTGGACGATGTGCGGCTGGTCACGGTCGGCGGCGTCGGTGAGCGGTGGACCGGGGCCGCGCTGGACGCGCTGCGGGAGAGCGGAGGCGAAGGGGCGCCCGGGCAGCAGGGCTGAGCCCTGCCGAGTCGATCAAGGGGGCAGGTGGGAGCGGGCGTTCGAGCCGGTCTCCCCCGCGCGGGTGTTTTCCGACGCGCTGTCGGGAAGATGTTGCGTCGGGGGCGGTGCCCGTGGTCCCATGGGCGGGGAGTACAGGTTAGGTCTGCCTTACCTGCTCCGTACGCCTTCCCCCTGATCGCAGGAGGCACCCTGATGACGACGCCCGAATCCACCACGCCCGCCGTCCAGGCCGTGCCCGACGTCCCGTCGTACGGGGCACTCACCCACCTCCCCGACGACGCGGCGCCCGCGACCGGGCAGCCCGGAGAGGGCGCCGTCTCGATGAGCGCCCTGCTCCAGTCCTGCGCCGCCGCCACCGCCGTCTCCACGCCCCCGGAGCAGCCGACGCCCCGGGCGGCCTGAGCCGCGGCAGCACGCCGCACACCGACCCGTTCAGCACAGCGCCCCGGCAGCCGAGAAGCTGCCGGGGCGCGGGCGTGCGCACGGGGCCGGACGACGGCCCGCCGGGGTCAGGGGACGACGACGACCTTGGTGCCGACCGTCGCGAAGACCCACATGGCCTGGCCGTCCTCGCGGGTCTCGCGGACGCCGCCGGTGCGCTGGGCCGGGTCGAGTTCGGGCATCGAGCCGTTGACCGCGGCCGAGAAGCCGATGACGACGCCGTCGCGGCTGGCGAAGCGGACCACGTGCTCGATCGGCACGCCGTCCGAACCGGTGATGGACCCCGACCGCGAGGTCACCGCGTAGGTCCCCGGCTCCGGGTCGACCGTGCTCGGCGACACCTTGTAGGTCCGCTGGACCCTGTCCTTGGACCCGACCAGCCAGACCCGGTCCTTGCCCAGCGCGTACACCACGCGGGTGCCGCTGCCGGACTCCTCCGGCAGGGCGTCCGGGCGGGGCTTCGCCGACGGCTTCGGGGAGCCTGACGGGCTCGGCCCGGAACTGGCGGCGGGAGCCTTGCCGAGGTTGTCGGGAACGTTGGCGGATGCCTGATAGGCGAGGAAACCGACCGCGGCGATCGCCACCGCGGTGAGCCCGGCGACGGCTCCCGAGCTGCTCCTGGACACCTGGTCCACCTCTCGTACGGCGCCGGGGTGCGGCGCTGCGCATACGGATACCCGGTGACCGTAGCAGGAGGGGCCCCCGGGCCCCGGCAGGCGGTGTTCGCAGCGCGGGCGCCGTAGGCTGTTTGCGTGCTCTTGCTCGCTCTGGATACCGCCACCCCCGCCGTCACGGTCGCCCTGCACGACGGCGAGCGGGTCCTCGCCTCCGACACCCAGGTGGACGCCCGGCGCCACGGGGAGCTGCTGCTCCCGGCCGTCGACAAGCTGCTGACCGGCGCGGGGCTCGCCCTCGCCGACGTCACCGGCGTCGTCGTCGGCGTCGGCCCCGGCCCGTACACTGGGCTGCGGGTCGGCCTGATGACCGCCGACACCTTCGGCTTCGCCCTCGGCGTCCCCGTCCACGGGGTCTGCACCCTGGACGGCCTCGCCTACGCCAGCGACCTCGGCGCGGGCGCCGGCCCCTTCGTGGTCGCCACCGACGCCCGCCGCAAAGAGGTCTACTGGGCGCTCTACGCCGACTCCCGCACCCCGCTGACCGGGCCCGCCGTCGACCGGCCCGCCGACATCGCCGAGCGTGTCGAGGGCCTCCCCGCGGTCGGCGCGGGCGCCCTGCTCTACCCGGACACCTTCGCCGACGCCCGCGCCCCCGAGCACGTCTCGGCCGCCGCCCTCGCCTCCGTCGCCGCCGAACGCCTCGCGGCGGGCGAGGAACTGCTGCCGCCCCGGCCGCTGTACCTGCGCAGGCCCGACGCGCAGGTGCCCAAGAACTACAAGGTGGTCACCCCGAAGTGAGCAGCCAGGAGACCGCACCGCCCGAGCAGCCCGTCCTGCGCGAGATGCGCTGGTGGGACATCGACCCGGTGCTCGCCCTGGAGCGGGAGCTCTTTCCCGACGACGCCTGGTCGCGCGGCATGTTCTGGTCCGAGCTGGCCCACGCCCGCGGCCCGGCCGCCACCCACCGGTACGTCGTCGCCTTCGCCGGGGACCGTCTCCTCGGGTACGCCGGGCTCGCCTCCGCGGGCGGCACCGGCGACATCCAGACCATCGCGGTCGCCCGCGACCAGTGGGGGAGCGGGCTCGGCTCGCGGCTCCTCACCGACCTGCTGGAGCACGCCACCGCCTTCGAGTGCGCGGAGGTCATGCTGGAGGTACGGGTCGACAACACCCGCGCCCAGGCGCTCTACGCCCGCTTCGGCTTCGAGCCCATCGGCTTCCGCCGCGGCTACTACCAGCCGGGCAACGTCGACGCCCTCGTGATGCGCCTCAGCGACCCGGCGAACAACCCCGCAGGCCCCGCCGCCACCGCCACGCCCGCCACGGACGACTCCGTGCCCGCACAAGGAACCGAACACCATGGCTGACCACCGCGACGAACCCCTCGTCCTCGGCATCGAGACCTCCTGCGACGAGACCGGCGTCGGCATCGTGCACGGCACGACGCTCCTCGCCGACGCGGTCGCCTCCAGCGTCGACGAGCACGCCCGGTTCGGCGGGGTCGTCCCCGAGGTGGCCTCCCGCGCCCACCTGGAGGCGATGGTCGCCACCATCGAGCGGGCGCTGGACGACGCCGGGGTCAAGGCCCGCGACCTCGACGGCATCGCCGTCACCGCCGGACCCGGACTGGCCGGTGCGCTGCTGGTCGGCGTCACCGCCGCCAAGGCGTACGCCTACGCGCTGGGCAAGCCGCTCTACGGCGTCAACCACCTCGCCTCGCACATCTGCGTCGACCAGCTCGAACACGGGCGGCTCCCGGAGCCGACGATGGCGCTGCTGGTCAGCGGCGGCCACTCCTCGCTGCTGCTCTCCTCCGACATCACCTCCGACGTACGCCCCCTCGGCGCCACCATCGACGACGCGGCGGGCGAGGCCTTCGACAAGATCGCCCGGGTGCTCCAGCTCGGCTTCCCCGGCGGGCCCGTCATCGACCGGCTGGCCCGCGAGGGCGACCCGGAGGCGATCGCCTTCCCGCGCGGGCTGACCGGGCCGCGCGACGCCGCGTACGACTTCTCCTTCTCCGGGCTGAAGACGGCCGTGGCCCGCTGGATCGAGGCGAAGCGGGCCGCCGGGGAGGAGATCCCGGTGCGCGACGTGGCCGCCTCCTTCCAGGAGGCCGTGGTCGACGTGCTGACCCGCAAGGCGGTACGCGCCTGCAAGGACGAGGGCGTCGACCACCTGATGATCGGCGGGGGCGTCGCCGCCAACTCGCGGCTGCGGGCGCTCGCCGAGGAGCGGTGCGAGCGGGCCGGGATCCGGCTGCGGGTGCCGCGCCCGGGGCTGTGCACCGACAACGGCGCGATGGTCGCCGCGCTCGGCGCCGAGATGGTCGCCCGCAACCGGGCCGCCTCCGACTGGCAGCTCTCCGCCGACTCCTCGCTGCCCGTCACCGAGCCCCACGTCCCCGGCGACGCCCACCTCCACCCGCGCCCGCACAGCCACGCCCACTCCCACGACCACGTCCACGAGACCGCCAAGGACAACCTGTACTCATGAGCGCCGAGCCCCCCGGAGCTGTCCCCGTGCCGACCCTGACCCTGATGTGGGAGGCGCGCGCCGTCGAGGGGCGCGGCGGCGACCTCCTGGAGTGGGCTCGGGCTCGCGCCGCGGAACTGGGGGGTGGGGAGCCGGCTCCCGTCCGTACCGAGTTGTTCCGGGCGCCCCAGGACCGGGTGCTCTGTCTCACCTGGTGGCGGGCCGAGGAGGGGGCTGAGCTGCCCGAGTTGCCCGAGCCCGCGGGGGAGCTGGTCACTCGGGCGGTGCATCGCTGGCGGTTCACCTCTGTGGAGGTGGGGCCACCGGGGCGCGCCTGACCGGTGCGCCACTTGGCCGCCTCTTCGCCTGCCGGCCTCGGCGCCGGCCGGGCTGGGGTTGGCTGAGCGCCGCTCGGCTGTGCCGGTCCACGATGGCCTCAAGCGCCGGCCGGGCTGTTGTTTGGCCGTCTGTCCGTCTCGGCCGTGCCGGTCACTGATTGGCCTCAAACGCCGGCCGGGCTGGGGTTTTGTCGGTTGCCGTTGGCCGTGAGTGCGGCCTTGTCGTGGGGTTCGCGGTTTGTCCGTGGGGTGGTGCGGGCGGGGCCGCACCGGTGTACCTCCTCACAGACTGACGAGGCTGGAGCCTGTAGTGGGTTCTGGCTCCTCACGTCAGTCTGCTGCGGGGGCACCCCGGCCCGTCCCCGCCCTCCCGTCTCGTCGGCGGCTATCCGCCGGTGGCGGGTGGGGCCGTCGCCGAGCAGTCTTCCGTCCGGCAGGTATGGCCGTCTGTGGTCACTGTCGTGGAGCGGTGAGGTGGTCCTCCCACTCATCACCGCCACGGTGGCGGACCGAGCAATGGGGGACGGTCTCACCGCTCTCCGGCGGGTGGTCGCGTACGAGACCGTGGGGTGGGGTCGTGCCGGGGTGCCCCCGCAGCAAACTGACAACCTCGGCCGCCTTGATGCGACTGACCCTTGAGCTGTCAGTTTGTGAGGAGGTACCCCGGCGCGGCCCCACCCCACCCACGCACCGGAGGGACCGCGAATCCCAAGCCCGGCCGGCGCTTGAGGCCGTCTTGGGGCCGCCACGGCCGGGCCGGGCAGACGCCAAAACTCAGCCCGGCCGGCGCTTGAGGCCACCTTGGACCGGCACGGTCGAGGCGGACAGGACGCAAAGGACAGCCCGGCCGGCGCGTGAGGCCAATCAGTGACCAGCACGGCCGGGACCGGGCAGGCGGCAACCCCAGCCCGGCGGGCGTTCGCCCGATCGGCGGCCCCCGTTCGCCGGAGCCGGGGCCCCCGGTGACGCTGGGAGCCGGGGCGGAGAGGCCGCCCGACACCCCCAAGGAGCACCGATGGCTGACGCCCGCACCCTCATGTCCACCGACGTCCAGTGCATCCCGGCAGGGGAAACCGTCGACCGGGCCGCACAGGTCATGCGGGATCACAAGGTCGGCGCGCTCCCGGTGAAGGGCGCCGACGGGCAGCTCGTCGGCATCGTCACCGACCGGGACCTGGTCGTCCGCGCCATCGCCGCCGGGAAGACCCCGGACCGCACCACGCTGGCCGACCTGATCGAGGACACCCCGGTCGCGGTCGGCCCCGACGCGCACAGCACCGAGGTGCTCCAGGCCATGGGGAACGCGCAGGTACGCCGGGTCGTGGTCGTGGAGGACGGTGACCTGCTCGGCATCATCAGCGAGTCCGACCTCGCCCAGCACCTCGCCGACGAGGACCTGGCGGCGTTCGTCCGGCGGGTCTACCAGGGCTGACCGCACGGACGCGCGAAGGCCGGGCGCCCCTCCCGAAGGGGGCGCC